>NZ_JAUBTV010000008.1:17013-81251 GCF_036705145.1 Microcoleus sp. B5-D4
ACTCAATTTTTTTAGCAACAGGCAAGATGCCTGTTCCACAATCACTCAATTTTTTTAGCAACAGGCAAGATGCCTGTTCCACAATCACTCAATTTTTTTAGCAACAGGCAAGATGCCTGTACTTAACCTTGGTGCAACACCAAACTATTAGCAGAAGGGCACAAATCTGCAAGTTCGCAAATATTGCAAGCCGGATTTCTCGCATTACAAACTGCCCTGCCGTGATAAACCAACCGAATCGACCAATTTTCCCAATCCGGCTGCGGCAACAATATCATCAAATCCCGCTCGATCCTTATAGGATCGGTATGTTCGGTCAATCCCAAACGCTGAGTCAAACGTTTGACGTGAGTGTCTACCGTCACGCCCATATTAATACCAAAAGCGTGAGCGAGAACAACATTAGCGGTTTTGCGGGCAACTCCGGGCAATTCTAGTAGCAGTTCCATCCGCTGCGGCACTTGATTGTTAAATTTATTGACGATCGCCTGACAAGCACCTTTAATATTTTTAGACTTATTCCGGTAGAAACCAGTCGATCGCACCAGACTTTCCAATTCTTCTAAATCAGCATTTGCCAAAGCCACCGCATCGGGAAAACGCTCAAACAAAGCCGGCGTTACCAAATTTACTCGATCGTCCGTACACTGAGCCGAGAGAATCGTCGCCACCAGCAACTGCACGGGAGTTTCGTAGTTGAGAGTGCAAGGAGCTTCTGGATAGAGGCGTTTGAGGCGAATCAGAATTTCGAGCGATCGTTGTTTTAAACTTAACTTTTTAGTCATTAGTCATTAGTCATTAGTCATTAGTCATTAGTCATTAGTCATTAGTCATTAGTCATTAGTCATTTGTTATTTGTTTTTAACTTCCAGGCTCTGCCCGGGAATCGATATCCAGAGGCTCTGCCTCACTTGCGGAGGAAAAAAAGGAGAGGGAAAAACAGGAAAATAGGAAAAGGGAAAAGTAGGGATAATTCTTCCTTCTTCCTTCTTCCTGAAATCCGTTACATCCGTTACATCCGTCGAGCGAATCCGTTGCCGAACTTCCTTCTTCCTGAAATCCGTTACATCCGTTACATCCGTCGAGCGAATCCGTTGCCGAACTTCCTTCTTCCCTCTTCCTTCATTTACTATTGCATGAAATTTCGCAAATCAAACCCAGCCAAATTAGCAGTATCGCGAATAATCAAGAAAACTCCCAAACCCAGCAACAACACCAAACCAGTCTGCATGACATTTTCCTGAATGCGGTTCGGCAGAGGCTTGCCCCGCAGTCCTTCTATTAACAGAAAAGCTAGCTGACCGCCGTCCAAAGCAGGTAAAGGCAAGATATTAATCACAGCCAAATTGACGCTAATTAACACCGCATACTGAAACAAACTCGCAGCATCCGATTTCGCAATCCCTGCACCAATCGCCACAATCGCCACAGGCCCGGACAACTTGTCGGCAGTCTGGCTGAAATTGCTAAGTAACTGCCCGAAACCTTGAACCGTCAGCACCACAATCCGCTCAAATTCTTTGGCGGCCTTGCTAAACGCCTCTACAAATCCGGCCCTCTGCCGCACCACAGTGCCGTTAGAAGTTAGCTGCACGCCAATGCGACCTTTGCCGTCGGGCGACTCTTCAGGAGTTACTGTCACCACAAATTTTTGTTCTTGGCGCTGAATTTCCAACGCTAGGGGTTGGTTGGGATGATCTTGGATTGCTGCGACCAATAATTTGACTGCTTCGCCGGAAGCGCCCAATTCCTTGCCGTCAACAGACAGAACAACGTCGCCCGATCGAATTCCCGCTTGTTTGGCGGCCGAACTGACTTCCGCAGCGACTTCCGGGACTTTAACTCCCGGTAGGTAGTTCATTTCTGCCGCGCCGACAGTACCCAATTGCACCACCAACAGGAAGTAAGCAAAAATTAAGTTGGCAATTACCCCTGCGCTAATGACGATCGCCCGATCGAGCACAGGGCGATTTTTGAGCAAATTCGGGTCATTTGGGGGAATTGTACTGTCGGGATCGTCGTCCGGGAAACCCACGAAACCTCCCAGGGGAAAGGCGCGGAGGGCGTATTCAGTTTCCGGGCCTTGGTACTTCCAGAGGATGGGCCCGAAACCAATAGAGAACCGGTTGACGTGGATGTGTTGAAGTCTCGCCGCCAAGAAGTGGCCGAGTTCGTGAACGACAATCAAGATACCTAAAACTGCGATCGCTGCCAAAACTGACATGAAGGATTCCACTAACACTTTTACTGGACTTTGATTTATTTTAATATCTTTTTAATATCGGTGGCTTCGGAGCGGCAATTTTCAGTCAAACTGGAAGATGGAGTTTTTGTCGGAAGTCCCGGCTGCTGCGATCGACCCGACGCTGCCAAACCGATCGCGCGATCGTACCTGAGTTTACCTCTAAAACCCATTCCCATTACCAATTCCCTATTACAAATTACCCATTACCAATTCCCAGTTACCCATTCGCCATTATGAAAGACACTTCTTTGAATATTATCGCTATTTCTATTTTTGCCATCACCGTTTCAATATTGTTGGGGCCCCTATTCAACTTGCCAGAAGCCGTACCTGCGATCGCCACTTTTTGCCTGTTGGGGCTAGCCACCCTCGACAGTTTCCAGTGGCAAGGTCAAGGCGGTACTATTTTATTAGATTGGCTGGGGGGAACTTCCAAACAAAAGCGCGATCGTATCCTTCACCACGAAGCCGGACACTTCCTAGTCGCCCACCTGTTGGGAATTCCAGTAACCAGCTACGCCCTCAACGCTTGGGAAGCATTTAAACAAGGCCAAACAGCCCAAGGCGGCGTCCGATTTGAAGACGAACAATTAGCATCTCAACTCCAAAGCGGCACTCTTTCTGCCCAACTTTTAGACCAATATTGTACCGTGTGGATGGCCGGAATAGTCGCCGAAAAATTTGTTTACGGCAGCGCACAAGGAGGAGCAGAAGACCGCACCAAAATTAGTGCAATTTTAACACAACTGCGCCGTCCAAGTTCCGAGATTCAACTTAAACAAAACTGGGGTTTGCTGCGAGCAAAAAACCTGCTAGAAAGCCACAAGTCAGCTTACGAAGCCCTAGTAGCAGCAATGGAACAAAGAGCAACTGTTGCCGAATGCTACGCCATAATCCAGCAAAATTTATAGGAAAAAGATTACGCACTCTTGCCTTATAAACCCGGTTTATATCTAGATTTCTCACAAATACAGGACTTACGCACCGCCTCAATATATAGTGTTTTGTAGGGGCAAACCCCCCGTGGTTGCCCCCATACCTGGAATGATTGCGTAAGTCCTAAAAGACAAAAAATTTGCGTAGAAACCGAGTTTAACAGCCTATTATAGGGATTAAACATTCATGTCAGAACCAAATATTTTCCCAACAACACTGCAAACAGCAAACCCAAATACAGAAAAATTGTTGTGGCTGTTCGGTTTGCGGATCGACCCCGGCACCGAAATACCAAATCTATATACTCTAATTGTCTATGGAGAACAAGAGCCGCCCTTAGTAGCCGGCGGTCAACTTGTATTTTTTACCCGTCCAGAACTAGCGATTAACGCTCTCCAATTGTGCAATATCGATGTCAGCGAACTGGGAAAGCCCCCCACACAAATAGACGCTATTTGCGACATTGCAGAAACGCTATACTTGCTCGATGCCGAAGATTTTGACGAGTCAGCTACTATCCTCAACTGTTTGAACGCGCTTTTCGATTTAGTGAAAGCTACTTTAATACCGATGCCAACTGAATACAAGCGCATACTTTATGATTTTGCCGACCATTTGAATATTGAGGAAGAGTTTGCAAGTTTTTTAGACACAGAAGATATTCAGCGCTCGGAAATTGTCAATGCTATTTTGTGGTGTGTGGGAGCAATTACAGCTAAATCTAGATTGCTGACCTAGCAATTTAAGATTTTATATTTTAGATTGTAGATTGGATATTTTGAATTTAAAGTAGTCCGGGAATATACCAAAGAAACCGGGTTTTTTACCATTGTTAAATTCTCTCATCCAGTATTTTGATAAAAAACCCGGTTTCTGCCTCTAGGATAATAGATAATATAGCAAAAGGAAATTGTGCCATGACTGTAACAGATGTACGCTTGTGGACTGTAGCCGAATACCGCCGGATGACCGAAACTGGCATTCTCAATCCCGATGAACGAGTCGAATTAATTGACGGGCAAATTATTTCAATGAGTGCAAAAAATCCTCCCCACGCAGCAACTAATCTCTGTGCAGCCGACTATCTGAGAAATCTGCTGGCAGGACTTGCTTTAATTCGCATTCAAGACCCGGTTACTCTAAGTATAAATTCAGAACCAGAACCCGATATTGCTGTAGTGCAAATCGACCCTCGGCTGTACCAAGATTTTCATCCCGCACCCGACAATATTTTATTATTAATAGAAATAGCTGACACGACTTTAGAAACAGACCGCAAGCGGAAAGCACCGGCTTATGCTAAGGCGGGAATTAGTGATTATTGGATACTTGATGTTAACACGCGGCAAGTTTATGTTTTTCGCGAACCGGGCGAGGCCAACTACCGACAAGAAACAGTATTTAATGAAGATGATGTTTTGTCAATGCTGGCCTTTCCAGAAATAGAAGTTCAGATTTCGCAACTGTTTCCTTAAGTCTGTGGGCTGCGGGTTTATCGATATCTTTAGCTACCGATCGATATTTCGGGTAAAACGCGCCCCTTGTATGGTGCGTAGCTGCTACGGTATCTACGAGTATTGTGTATATTGATATCGCTCGAATTACCAAAACGTTGTAGGGGCGGGTTCACAAACCATACATAACAATGACCGACAATTCATATAAACCCGCCGCCACCCCACCGTAAATCTGAACGTACATTTGGCTTGGAAAGTTGGGTGGGGGCGGGTTTTTGAGATTGTTTGTTTTGGGGCGATTATTGTTGGTGAACCCGCCCCAACAAATCTATCAATTACCAATTATCAATTACCAATTATTCAGAATAATCCCGATCGCTACAAAAAACTTAGTATTAGGGCGTAGCGTGAGTTATACTCCTACTGGAAAGACTGTGACTGTCAAAAAATCTCGAAATCAAAGTTTATGAGCAACACTTCCCCCCCTCAACCAGCAGCCAAAAACCCCGCAACACAAAAACTCAGTTTCTCAACAAAATTAGCTTACGGTGCCGGCGACCTCGGCCCGGCAATTACCGCTAATGTTTTGGCATTTTACCTTTTAATTTTCTTTACCAATGTCGCTGGTTTACCTGCCGGCTTAGCCAGCAATATTTTGGTAGTTGGCAAGGTTTGGGATGCCATAAATGACCCGATTGTGGGGGTTTTGAGCGATCGCACTTCTCATCCTTGGGGCCGCCGATATCCTTGGATAATATATGGTGGCATTCCCTTCGGCATATTCTTCTTATTGCAGTGGATTGTACCTAGCACTGATCACACAGTGTTATTTTGGTACTATGTTGCGATCAGCATTTTGTTCAACACCGCCTACACGGCTGTCAATCTTCCCTACACTGCCCTGACTCCAGAACTTACTCAAGACTACAACGAACGCACTAGCCTTAATAGTTTTCGATTTGCTTTCTCCATTGGCGGCAGCATCCTTTCATTAATCTTAGCCCTAATTATCTTTCGTGTATTTGAAAAGGACCCGAATCAACAATATTTAGTATTAGGTGCAATCTGTGCAGTTATCTCTGTCTTGCCTTTGTACTGGTGCGTTTTGGGAACTCGCAAGCACGTCGCAGCCCAACTATTAGAAAACGCAGAACTAGATAATTCTACATCCTTGCCACTGAAAGAACAGTTGCAGATTGCATTTAGCAATCGCCCTTTTTTGTACGTCATTGGAATTTATCTTTTTTCTTGGCTGGGAGTGCAGTTGACGGCTACTATTATTCCCTACTTTGTTGTTAACTGGATGCAACAGCCGCAGTACGTTTTTAGCTTGGTGGCGATCGCAGTTCAAGGCACTGCATTAATCATGCTATTTGTTTGGAGTAAAGTCAGCGAGAGATACGGCAAAAAAGCCGTATATTTTATGGGCATGAGTTTGTGGATTATTGCCCAAGCTGGACTGTTTTTCCTCCAACCAGGACAAGTATTGCAGATGTACTTATTAGCAGTCATGGCAGGTATCGGAGTTTCCACGGCTTATCTAATACCTTGGTCGATGATACCGGATGTGATCGAACTCGACGAACTGCAAACAGGAGAAAGACGCGAAGGCGTTTTCTATTCGTTTATGGTACTGCTGCAAAAAATCGGATTGGCAGGGGGTTTGTGGTTGGTAGGCCAAGCATTAGAAGGAGCTGGATTTCTATCTACAGTTCCGGGACAGCCTGCACCCGTACAGCCAGAGTCTGCACTGTTTGCGATTCGAGTTGCGATCGGGCCGCTGCCCACAATTGCTTTAATTGCTGGCATGATTCTCACATACTTTTATCCCATAACCCGCGAAGTTCATGCAGAAATATTGTTGAAGCTGCGAGAAAGAAAAGCACAAAATCAGTAAGCCTTAATAAGGAGTAGTTGGTAATTAGTCAAATCTAAAAATAACCAGTACCAATAGCTGATTCCAGCGAGATCAATAGCAATCCTCCCATCTTGTGCAAACTCTTTTTGTATTTAACAATGTGTCATCTTCTTATTGCATCGGTTAATTCAAAAAAAGTCCGTTGCGCGTTTACCGAAAGGATTGCTATAGCTTGCTCGGAGCGCGAATAAAAGCGATAGTTTTAGTAATAGCCCCGGAACCCATAAACCTAGTTTTTTTATGAAAATACATAAATCGCCCAGCGCCATCCGCCTCGGTAGAAAAACCGCGAAGGCTTGAGTTGTTCGAGATGTCGATCGAGCTTGAGAACACAAATCATTAAATTTTATGTCGGTAACGCACTATAGAGATGAGTTGGTGATATAATTTGCACGGTTAGTTAAGTCTATATACTTAATCAGTCATCCAGCTCCTCAAAAAGTTTATAATTAAAAGAAGAAACAGATTTTTATCGGAAATTGATTCGATTAGTTGCCGTTACAAAAAATCTGCTGAATGTGGCTAATTATATCTACATGGGAAATGCAAAACTTTTTAGCCGGTCAGTTAGCGTGTAAGTTAACAAGTGCTTCTGCCGTGGACTGCGAACCGAAAAATGGCATAGAGGGCAAACCAATACCAGCCCCAGCCGCGGCTGAGGTGTTCCGGTCAATTGTAAAAGTTTGGTAAAGTTATTGAACCCCCTGTCGCGAAGCTGAGCGACACCTGAAAAACTTTGCTTCGCCGCCCGGAAACCCCACATACAAGCACAAGGCAGCAGGCCCCAAAAGCAGTCTTATATAACTCTCCAGCAGTTGTAAAAGAACTTTTGGCGCTGGCATAGCATAGGGATTTAGTTATTTTTGTATACTATGTGAAAGTAGTGAGAACTATTAGAAGGAAGTGGGCTCGACCAACCAATAATTTCGTGTGATATCCTTAAGCCAATGCTCAAAGTATCAACCCGAAGGCTCGCAGAAGAAAGCTGATTTTACCCACAAAATATCCAAGAGGTCAACATGGAAAGAGAACAGGACGCTCATATCGTACCCATTAGCAACCAGAGCCGACAGGTGCAGCAATTTTCCGTTGACGAGGGAGAAGAGTTAAGCGCGCAGCCTCAGAAAGGATTGAATCTAAAGCCGTTGTTGAGGACTTTTCAGCGACAAGCCCTAATCATTATTGGGATTATATGTCTAGTAGGTGGTGCAGCTTATTATCAGATCAAGGGAGGCAAGAAAACATATCAAGGCGATTTTCGGCTGCTAGTGGAACCCGTGACAACGGAGGCCAGAATTGCTGATCCCTCTGCCCTCGCCAATCGCGCCGAGGGGGGGGCAGTGCCTAATCGAGATTTTTTTAGTTTGGACTACGCAACTCAACTTCAAATTCTCCAGAGTCCTCAGATGCTGTCGGCTATTGTTAAACAAGTCCAAAAACGATATCCAGAAGTTACCGAGGAAATTCTTCAAAAAGGATTAGTCGTTTTGCGGCTGGGAGAAAATCAGATGACGCTGACTAAAATTTTGGAAGTTCGCTTCATGGGGGCTGATCCTAAATTAGTTGAGTTCGTTTTACAAGAAACTAAAAAGAAATATTTAAAGTACAGTCTTGATGAACGCAAGACTCGCATTGGTGAAGGTGTAAAATTTATTGAAGACCAGCTTCCGGGACTCAATAAGCGCGTAAACAGCCTGAAATCGGAGTTACAGGTGATACAGGAGAAGCAAAAGATTACCAATCCTCAAGAACAAGGCGCGCAATTAATCCAGCAAGTTCGTACCGTAGAAACTTTAGAGTTAGAAACTCAAAGGCTACTGCAAGAACAGAAAACGCTGTACGCTAACTTGCAAAAACAATTAGATTTTACACCAAATGAAGCTATTGCCGCTTCAGCTTTAAGCGAAGAACCTCAATATAAAGAGTTGTTGACCAAGGTTAAGGAAGTAGAAGGTCAGATTGCTGTAGAAACAGCTCGTTTTAAATCAGCTAACCCTATAGTGGAAGCTTTAGAGCGCAAGCGGGCAAATTTAGTAGCTTTGCTCAACCAGCAAACTGATCGAATTTTGGGGCAAAATTTAGTAGGCACCCAAGCCAATTCTAAAGTTCAGAATTTTCAAAATTCTATTCGCATAGGCTTGATTAAACAATTGGTTGATACTGCTAACCAAGTTGAAGTCTTAGAAGCTCGCCGTCAGGCTATCAGCCAAACTAAAAACAATTTAAACCGACAAGCAACAGAATTCCCCACCATAGCCCGCCGCTACAACGAACTGCAACAGCAATTAGAAGTAGCCGCCCGCACCCGCGATCAACTTTTAAGCCAGCGGGAAACTCTGCGCGTCCAAGCAGCTCAAAGCCAAGTACCTTGGGAAATAATTTCTGAACCACGGATACCGCGAGATCCTAAGGGCAACATGATTCCAGTTGCCACGAAAGCTAAAAACAAATTGGTGATGGCAGTTGTTGGGGCGCTAGTTTTGGGTCTGGGAGCTGCTATCCTCATTGAAAAGTTCCGCAATATTTTCTACTGTGCTGATGACGTTAAAGATGGGGTTGAAGCGCCTTTATTGGGAGCAATTCCTCTTGACAAAAATGCTAGAAAATTGCAGCCTTCTATTGCTAATGCCTATGCTTATCTGGAAGGAAAAGAGGGTAATAAGAAAAATGCTGCGGAATTTATAGAAGCTTTTGACTCTCTTTATACTAATATCCGCTTTCTTTCTTCAAATCGAACGATTAGCTCTTTGGCAATTGGTTCGGCTACAGTTGGCGAAGGCAAATCTACCGTTGCTTTAAACTTAGCTCACGTGGCCGCGCTGGCGGGTCAGCGAGTGCTGTTAGTAGACGCGAATTTGCATTCGCCCAGCCTGCACTTGCTGTTGGAACTGCCTAATGTCAAGGGATTGAGCAACTTGCTCGACCATAAAAACGAACCAAATGAAATTATCCAGCGATCGCATCTAGTAGATAATCTTTTTGTATTAACTGCTGGTCTCCCTGTTCCCGGTACTGCCAGACGGCTGGCATCATCTGGGATGCAGTATGTAATGGAAGAACTTCAGGCAAAATTTGACTTAGTTATCTACGATACGCCGCCGCTGGCGGACAGTAAAGATGCGAATTTTTTAGCGGCGCGCACCGATGGCATACTGATGGTTGTAGCAATTCGCCAGGTTCCCTTTTCTTTAGTCCAAAAAGTTTTCAGTCAATTAGAAAATTTTGGCATACCATGCTTGGGCACAGTTGCGAATCATGCCCCTAAACGCAAGAAGTATCCAGCATCAAGATCATCAGTTGTTGAAGATAAAAATGAATATTTGAATTTGACACCAGCACCGTCTCGTATCCGCAAACTAGCTCCCAAAAAAGAGTGACACCCAACAAAGCTGAGGGAGCATCTCAATGAAAGCACCCAAGCTAGAAATTGCAGACAGGAGACAGGAGATAGGAGCCAGGAGCCAGGAGCCAGGAGGAAAGAGTCAGAAGGAAAGAGCAAGAAGAAGTGTTTTTACAAATATGAGATGCTCCCAAAGCTGACCCCCAAAAAAAGGATACAAGCCTCCGACAGGAGTCATGGAACTCCCAAAATTTTAGACTCTTGTTCAATCTCCCAGATTCGTCTGTGGAGTAAATCGAAAATCTCAAATCGTTCGACGCTCGCGCGACTTGACGCTCGCGCTCGCCGAACCTCTTAGGCCGAAGTCTAAAATCTAAAATCTAAAATCTAAAATTGACTGAGGGCGGGCTAATTTCCATCCGGGTTGGTAGGAAATGTGACTATAAAATTAGTCCAGCCATTCCTGCTTTCAACCTCAATTTTTCCCTGCAACTGTTCCACAAGTTTTTGAACCAAAGCTAAACCCAAACCTGTACCTCCTTGTTTCCAAGGATCGGCGTTGGGAACTCGATAAAATTTCTCAAAAATTCGAGGCAATTCCTCTATGGAAATCGACGATTGATTGCTGAGTGTAAATTGGATTTCTGAAGCCACAGCACTTGCTTGTCGCGAATTTGTCCTTTGTCCTCCTTGTTCGCCATCGCCGTTTTTGCACTCGACTTTCAGAGAAATTTCGCCGTCATTAGCCGTATATTTGCAGGCATTGTTGAGGAGTTCGGCTAAAATTCGTCCCAAACTAGCGCGGTTGGAACTGATCGTGGGGAGATGCCGGTCGCACTCTACTCGCAAATCCTGGTGGCGGTCGTGGGCCCGGGTGTAAAACGGGTCGATAATAGTAGGCAGCCAGACTTCTAAGTTTACTGGTTCGAGGTCGATCGGACAAGTTGCGGCTTCGAGCCGCTGCAAATCTAGCAAAGCATTAATCAAATCTGTTTCTCTAGTACATTCTGTTTCTAAAATTTCTAGATAAATCTGGCGTCGCTCTAGTGTGGGAGAAATTCTCAACATATGAATAGCCATTTTTATATTAGCTAAAGGCGTCCGCAGTTCGTGAGAAACTGTGCTGAGAAATTCATCTTTGAGGACGTTTAAATGCTGGAGTTCGTGAACTTTTTGCTGCAACTCGGCCGTGCGTTCTTGGACTTGGCGTTCGAGGTCGGTGTTGAGATTTTGGACTTGCTGATAGAGTTGGGCTTGCTGAATGGCGATCGCGATTTGAGTTGCCAGTTGCAGCAGCAAATCCACTTCCGAAGGTTGCCACTGACGGGATTGGGAACACTGATGGACACACATCATCCCCCACAAATTGCCGTCTTGCAAAATTGGTACAATCAAATAAGCTTTGATTTGCGCTTGCTGGAACCGCGCATATTTTTCGGCGAGCAAACAGGCTTGGTCGATGTCGGGGACGGCATAAATTTCCTGTTCTATCACCGAAGCAGATTCTTGCCAAATATTATCCGGCATGATTTCTCCTAAGATTGAAGGCCAATTTTCGGCAACGGATTCTGCCACTATAATGCCGTAATTGCTGGACTCTAAATGCAGGATTGCTACTCGGTCAGCTTGCAAAACTTGGCGAACTTCATCGACACTGGCGTTGAGAATTTCTTCCAGGTTTAATGATTGGTGAATCCGCAAGGAAATGTGATTTAACAGCCGATCGCGCTGCAATTGTTCGTGGAGTTTTGCAGTCCGTTCCCGCACCTGCTGTTCCAGTTTGGCGTTGCGGCTTTGCAGCAGTTCCACTTTTTCGGCTTGCAGTTGATAAACCGACTGCTGCAACTGTTTGACAACTCGGTACATTTCGGTGGGGTCGAGGACTCTGAGCAAGCTGGTCTGAGTAATAATTCCCAACAGTTCTCCCCGCCCCCCGCACACGACCAACCGCTGCACTTGTTGCTGCTGCATTTCTTTGTGCGCCGTCCATAGGGAATCGGAAGGTTGAAGAAATTGCAGGGGAGTTCTCATGACTTTTTGAGCTGGGGTTTGCTGGAAATTTAGTTCGAGAAACTGTGCCTGCACCAGGTCATATTCGGTAATTATTCCCAGGGGTTGGTGAAAGGAATAGTGAAAAATGGAGGTATAGTCATCTTTGGGCTTCTCCATTGTTAATTCTTTGTTTTTTGTAATCACTACGCAACTGACTTGATGCTCTGACATCAGTTCGGTTATGCTCAGCAGCGAGGCGGTGTGAGGCGCTGTAATTGGCGTAGTCATTAATTCTGCTACCCGCCGCAATTTAAGAATGTTTGAAGGCTGCAATACTTGGCGAATTCTTTCCCGTGTCAGCACTCCTAGCAAGTGGCGAAATTGATTGACGATCGGCAAATAGCGAATCTTGTGCTGGCGAAATAAGGATAAGGCGGTAAACACGTCTTGGTCATCGGATTCTGTGAGGGAAACCGACACCGGGGACATCACTTCGGAAATTGGTATTTTGTGCAGGGCTACTTTGTGCTGGTTGTCTATTGTGCCAGAAGCTATCAGCCTCACTAGGTCGGCGGGAGTTAATATGCCGATTAACAGTCCGCGGCTGGGGTTGTCGGATAAGTTGCCTGTGGTAATAGTCTGCTGGTTCTGCACGACGAACACGCAGCGGGCCCGCACCTTTTCCGGCGTGGATGTTTCGGTCATCCCCCCCCGGTCTGAGGGTACAGGTGTTTTGACGAGGGGACAACTGTTTTGCAACTGACTCATCAGGGCGATCGCCACTGCTAAGGAAGTTTCTGGCCCGGCAGTGAGGGGGTAGCGATCGATCGCTTGTTCTAAGGCTGAGGAGTAAAAGGGCGGGTGGTAGAACGGCATAGTGGATGGCAGGTTGTCAGAGGGCGGCTAACTATCGGGCAAAGCCTTAGGGAACGGCAGAAACACCTCGCCTGTGCTTGGGATTTAAATAATAAACTTTCTCATTGATTATTTCCACGCAATCTGAGCTTTAGATTAATCGTCTCACTAATCCGCAATCTTACTCATCTCAAATTCGCAGGGCGGTTTTTACTGCCTGCTTTTCCCCTGAGACTCCCCTATAATCAAAATAACCCGAATGTAAAGTTTTACTACAAGATTTATCCATAATGACAACTTTAAGCTTAGAGCAAATTGCAGCCAAGTTAGAAAGCCAAAATTCAGCCGATCGAATGGTGGCTTTGGCCAACTTGCGGAACGTGCCTGCTGCAGAGGCGGTGCCTTTGATTAAAAAGGTGTTGAACGACGAAAGTTTGCAGGTGCGATCGATGGCTGTGTTTGCTCTCGGGGTCAAACCGACAGCAGAGTGCTATCCTATTCTAGTCAAATTGCTAGAAACTGACCCGGATTACGGCATTCGCGCTGACGCTGCGGGTGCTTTGGGCTATCTCGAAGATATCAGAGCTTTTGATGCTTTGGTGCGGGCTTTTTACGAAGATACTCAATGGCTGGTGCGCTTCAGTGCTGCTGTTTCTCTGGGAAATCTCAAAGATCCCCGGGCCCGCGATGTGCTGCTAAAAGCTCTCGACAGCGAGCAAGTGGTGATCCAGCAGGCGGCAATTTCGGCTTTGGGGGAAATTAAAGATCTTGGGGCGATCGATCGCATCCTCAATTTTGCTCAGTCGGAAGATTGGCTGATTCGCCAGAGGCTGGCTGAAGCTTTGGGCAATTTGCCGAGTGTTAAGAGCGTTTCGGCTTTGAAATATTTAGAAAAAGATAGCAATTCTCAAGTATCTCAAGCGGCAACAATTTCTCTCGATCGCTTGTCGAAAGCAGAAGCGTGACATAAAACTTTTAGTATGTTAAAAAACCCGGTTTATTCAATAAACCGGGTTAATCCGTATGTTAGCAATCTTAATAAAATTTATAGAGTATTCAGTAAAACCCGAATGTATTATTTAAGCTGCGAGGCTAAATCGCAAGTTAAAATAGTTGTCGATCTCCTTTAACCCAAACTAACCATGAATCAAGCGCCCAATCCCTTTAACTCAAATCCCTCCAATCCGCTAGACCCCTTGGAGCAAGAAGTTGACGATCAAGGTGAAGCATTGCCGAGACAGTACCACCCGGCCACTAAAAAAACTCTGCAAAAAGTCTTTATCATTCTGGTAGTTGTCGGGGCAATTATTGGGGGAATTTTATCGATAGGGGTGATTTCGCTGATGCAAAAAGCCGGACTCACTGATGTGCCGGCCCGGGTACAGACTCCGAAGTAATCAAGTCCGAAGGATCTGTCGATTCTGAATGCACTGATTTTCTGGGATGAAGCTTGAGAAACTATGATGTTTTGTATGGATGTTTTCTAAATAATTGATGCTTAAAAATTCTACGGCTGCGCCCGATCGCATTTCACAGCGACAGATTTCGGAAAAACTTGTCTCTGCAGGCTTTCACGCTCTTTCTGACCCCCTGCGGATTCAGATTCTGGAGTTGCTGCGGGAACAGGAGTTGTGCGTTTGCGAATTGTGCGATCGACTTTCTGTCCCTCAGCCTAAACTCTCTTTCCACCTCAAAACCCTAAAAGAAGCCGGTTTAGTTCGCAGCCGCCAAGAAGGGCGCTGGATCTACTACAGCCTCAATTTAGCTCAGTTTATCGCCCTCGAACAGTACCTCGCCGAATACCGCCGTTTCAGCCAGATCCTGCCGGCGCGCCCCTGTTCGGACGCAGATTAACCCATCAACATTTCTTAATGTGTTTATGGGCTATTTGTCTTCCCTCATACTTGACATATCAAATTTTATTGATATGATTCCAGTGTACCCCTTAGTTATGGCATTGGGTGAGGTCAATGAACCCAGCAGAAAAGCCCAAGGTTTTCGCACTAAGTATAATTGCTTTGACCATAGGTGCGATCGGGCTTCTCAACTCCTGCGGACAAGTCCAGTCGCCAGAATCGCAAAGCATTAAAATAGACGGTTCCAGCACTGTGTATCCAATTACGGATGCGATCGCGAAAGAATATCAAAATACCAATCCCAAAAAAGCATCAATTACTGTTGAATTCTCCGGTACAGGTGGAGGATTTAGAAAGTTTTGTGCTGGCGAAACTGACATCAGCAACGCCTCGCGCCCCATCAGCCAAGGGGAAATGGAAGCCTGCAACAAAGCAGGCATCCGCTACTACGAATTACCTGTCGCATTTGACGCGCTCACAGTAGTAGTCAATCCCAAAAATAACTGGATAAAAGACATTACTGTAGCCGAACTAAAAAAACTTTGGGAACCCGCCGCCCAAGGAAAAATTACCCGATGGAATCAGATTAGACCTAATTGGCCAAATCGACCTATAACCCTTTACGGTGCAGGCAAAGATTCCGGTACATTTGACTACTTCACAGAGGCAACAGTAGGTACTGCGAAAGCCAGCCGCACCGACTATACAGCTAGTGAAGATGATAATGTTTTAGCGCAAGGAGTTATTAAAGACGAAAATGCTTTAGGTTACTTTGGATTGTCGTATTACGAAGACAACCAAAGTCAATTGAAAGCTGTAGGTATTGACCGAGGCAAAGGAGCAGTGTTGCCATCCCGCGAAACTGTAGAAAAAGCTCAGTATCAGCCCCTGGCACGACCTCTATTTATCTATGTCAACTACAACTCGGCTCAAAATAAAGTAGAACTACGCAACTTTGTAGAATTCTACATGAAGAAAGCTCCGACCTTAGTTAGTTCTGTGGGTTATATTCCTTTACCAAAAGAAGGATATCAACTAATTTATCAGCACTTTTACAATGGGAAGGTGGGCACAGTTTTTGGTGGTCAAGCTCAGCTTGACTTGACTATTGGCGAGTTATTGCGACAGCAGGCTAAATTTTAATTTTTTCTCATGAATTTTCACTTACCAGTTAACTAAAATGAACCATCCTCAAGCAACGAACTCACCTGTCCAAGCAGGAAGCAAGCTCAGTTTTTTTGAAAGATACCTCACCCTTTGGGTATTCCTTTGCATTTTAGGCGGTATTATTCTCGGTAGACTATTCCCCAGCGTCGCCGTCACCCTTGATGCTCTCAGCTTTTATCAGGTGTCAATTCCGACTGCCATTTGTCTATTTTTTATGATGTATCCCATCATGGTAAAAATTGACTTTACCCAGGCGGCTCATGCAGCGCGAACGCCCAAACCAGTGATCTTAACATTAGTCGTCAACTGGATCATCGCGCCATTAACAATGGTAGTATTTTCTCAGTTTTTCTTAGGTTGGCTATTTCGCCCCCTCATTACAGGCACCGAAATAATTCGTGGCAGTGAAGTTTCCATCGCTAGTTCCTACATTGCGGGTACAATATTATTAGGAATAGCCCCCTGTACCGCGATGGTTTTAATGTGGGGATATCTCTCCTACGGCAATCAAGGACATACCCTCGTTATGGTTGCTGTTAATTCCCTAACCATGCTGTTTTTATATGCACCACTAGGCAGATGGCTGTTAGCAGCAAATGATTTAGTGGTTCCTTGGCAGACAATAGTATTGTCTGTATTCATTTATGTCGGTTTGCCCTTAGCCGCCGGAATGTATAGCCGTTTCTGGATTTTAAAACATAAAGGGCGAGAATGGTTTGAACGAGAGTTTATGCAATATCTGAGTCCAGTTGCTACGGCTGCACTTTTGATTACGCTAATTCTTTTGTTTGCCTTCAAAGGAGAGTTGATTGTTAACAATCCTCTGCACATTCTTTTAATTGCTGTGCCTTTGTTTATCCAGACTAATTTCATTTTCCTAATCTCCTATGTAGCCGCTTTGAAACTCAATCTTTGCTACGAAGATTCAGCACCGTCAGCCCTGATTGGAGCCAGTAATAATTTTGAAGTAGCAATTGCTACGGCTGTGATGCTGTTTGGCTTAAACTCAGGTGCAGCCTTGGCTACAGTTGTCGGTGTTTTAATTGAGGTTCCAGTGATGTTAATGTTGGTAGAAGTCTGCAAGCGAACAGCATTTTGGTTTCCCCGAAAACCAGAAACAGCATCGCTGCGAGACCCTCGTTGTCTTCCCAATTCCCATTGCTAGAATCTCATGAACAAATTTACTCATACACCTCGAATTCTCTTTTTATACGGCTCGTTAAGAGAGCGTTCTTACAGCCGCTTGTTGGCGGAAGAATCGGCTCGAATTATTGAAGGTTTCGGTGCCGAAGTTAGGTTCTTTAATCCTCTAGAATTGCCGATTTATGGTAGCGTTCCCGATACGCATCCGAAGGTTCAAGAATTACGGGAATTGAGCCTATGGTCGGAGGGTCAAGTGTGGTCGAGTCCAGAAATGCACGGGAATATTACTGGCATTATGAAAAACCAAATTGACTGGATTCCTTTAAGTATTGGGGCCGTCAGACCAACTCAAGGCAGGACTTTGGCGGTGATGCAAGTCAGCGGCGGTTCCCAGTCTTTTAATGCTGTGAATACTTTGAGAATTTTGGGTCGCTGGATGCGGATGTTTACGATTCCGAATCAGTCTTCGGTTGCGAAAGCTTATCAGGAATTTAATGAAGATGGGACGATGAAGGATTCGCCTTATCGCGATCGCGCGATCGACGTAATGGAGGAACTGTACAAGTTTACCTTGCTGTTGCGGGAGCAAGCCGACTATTTGACCGATCGCTACAGCGAACGCAAGGAACAAGCAGCTAAAGAGGCGATCGCACTAGCAAATCGCGCCCTTGAAACATCTAACTAACAACCACCAACTAACAACTAACAACCAACAAAAACCATGAAAAAAGTAATGTTTGTTTGCAAAAGAAACTCCTGCAGATCGCAAATGGCAGAAGGATTCGCTAAAACCATCGGAGCCGGCAAGATTGGAGTCACCAGTTCCGGTTTAGAATCAAGCAGAGTTCATCCGACAGCAATTCAAGTCATGTCAGAAATCGGCATTGATATCACCGATCAAACATCCAACCCATTAAACGAATTCAATGCAGAAGACTACGATGCAGTAATTTCTTTGTGCGGCTGCGGCGTTAATTTACCCGAAGCGTGGGTATTGCGAGAAGTGTTTGAAGATTGGCAACTCGACGATCCCGACGGACAACCCATCGAAACTTTTCACCGCGTTCGAGATGAAATTAAAGCACGAGTTGAAACATTAGTTGACTCTCTAAAGTAAGATTAGTGTCAAAATTAGAATTCTTGCCTTGTCGGTTTTAACTCAGCTCTTGCAGTATTGTCAATAAGCCTTTTCTGAACAGGCAAGATGCCTGTTCCACAACAACAAAATTCCTCTTTTGTGGAACAGGCATCTTGCCTGTTATTGAGAATGGTGTAAGATGTCAGCTTTAACTGAGTTGTAGTATTGTCAATAAGGCTTTTCTGAACAGGCAAGATGCCTGTTCCACAAGAAAATTAATCTCCTGTGGAACAGGCATCTTGCCTGTTTCTAAGAATGGTGCAAGATGTGAGTTTCAATTAACTTTGTAGCGACCCGTTAAAATTTGTCGCTTTCGCATCCAAAGAATTAGTGCTAAATTATGAGAGGCGTTCCGCCGGAACGCCTCTAAATCCGTTGCGAGCAGAGACTAAAAAGTTTAGCACATGATTCAGACAGCAGTCACGCCTTTCAAAAACAAAATTCACTCAGCTTTAACTAAAAAGCAGATTACAGTTTTACAAATAAATCTCGGCAAACGCTGCAACCTCGCTTGCACTCACTGCCACGTTGAAGCTAGCCCAACACGAACAGAAGAACTTTCCCCGGAAATTTGCGACCAATTAATTGAAATCATTCGCCGCTTTCCTCAAATTGAAACTGTTGACCTCACCGGCGGTGCTCCCGAAATGCTTTACGGTTTTAAGCCGCTAGCGGAAGCTGCCAGGGGGGCAGGTAAAGAGGTAATTGTTCGTTCTAACTTGACGATTTACTTTGAAAAAGGTTTTGAAGATATTCCCGAATATTGCGCGCAGCACCAACTCAGAATTGTGGCGTCGCTTCCCTGCTACCAAGCTGACAATGTGGACAAAATGCGCGGCAACGGTGTTTTTGACAGTTCGATTCGGGCGCTGCAAAGGCTAAATCAGTTGGGATACGGGAAAAACTCAAATTTAATTCTGGATTTGGTGTACAATCCACAAGTGCCGGCAACAGACAAGTTTTCGCTAACACCGGAACAAGGCAAGTTAGAGCAAGATTACAAGGTTTATTTAGCCGAACATTTTGGGATTTGTTTTAATCAATTGTTCGCGATTACTAATTTGCCGGTGGGACGGACTAAGTTTCATTTGGAACATAAGAAACTTCACAAGCCTTATCTGGGGTTTTTGGAGGATAATTTTAATCCCGGTACTCTGGAACATTTAATGTGCCGCAACGAATTGTCGATCGACTATTTGGGCAATGTCTACGACTGCGATTTTAACCAAATGGAAAATCTGCCGGCGAAAACTGGCAGCGGGGAAAAGATAACTGTTGCTAAATTGCTCGAATCTGGCAGTTTAGATGTGATTCAAGAGGTGCAAACTGCTGCTTATTGTTACGGCTGTACGGCAGGTTGCGGTTCTAGCTGTGGCGGTACTTTGATTTGAGAAGGAAGAAGGAAGTTCGGCAACGGATTCGCTCGACGGATGTAACGGATGTCAGTCCGATGTCCGTCGGAAGAAAGAAGAAGGAAGAAGGAAGAAGGAAGAAACTATGCTCTTGGGCCCGATTCCCGATTCCCGATTCCCGATTCCCCATGCTTTTGGGCCCAATGCCCCATGCCCATATTATTGAGAGTGGAGAGTTTAGGTAATGAATGACTCGCGATCGCCCGATGAAAATCCGCCGCCATCAAATAGGTGGAAACTGATTTTAGGGATTGGTTTAGCTGTGGCTTTGATTGTGGCGACCAGGTTTTTCAACTTTCAAGGAATTCTGAAAAATGCCCTGGAGTCGATCGCGAGTCTCGGCCCTTGGGGCCCGGCAGCTTTTATTCTAATTTACATTGTCGCAACGGTTCTATTTATCCCCGGTTCTTTGCTGACTCTTGGTTCTGGCGTTTTGTTTGGAGTCGTTGGCGGTTCGGTTTGTGTTTCCATCGGATCGGTTTTAGGCGCAACTTGCGCTTTTTTGGTAGGGCGGTATTTAACTCGCGACTGGGTTTCCAAACAGATAGAGGGCAATCAAAAATTTAAGGCGATCGACTCCGCAGTTGCCTCTGAAGGATGGAAAATAGTGCTTTTGACGCGACTGTCTCCCATTTTTCCGTTTAATTTGCTTAACTACGCTTTTGGAGTCACGCAGGTATCTCTAAAAGATTATTTTTTGGCATCTTGGATCGGCATGATTCCCGGAACAGTCATGTATGTTTATATCGGTTCCCTGGCCGGGAGTTTGGCTGCACTCGGATCTAGCGGGCGATCGCGCACTGCTGCTGAGTGGACTCTCTACGGCATTGGTTTGCTAGCAACGATCGCCCTCACCGTTTATGCAACCCGCTTGGCTAAAAAAGCTTTAGACGAAAAAATTTCCTCCTGAAACATAAGCACAAATTGATAAAATTGTCAATAGAGTTTCGCTCAGACATTATAATACATTGCTAATCTAAAAAACTCCGTAGTTTCTCTGTGTTATTTACAATTATTTTGTTATACAAACGAGATAGATATTAAAGATATCGTAAAGCACAAACCTCAAATAGGTAAACCGAAGGTCGAAATATAAAATTGATGCCAAAATAGAAGGCGAGCGCCCAACCATAAGAAAAATTGTTTGCAGTCAGGAATGTAAGTCCTACCATTTTAAATTTTAAATTTTAGATTGCGAATGACTGATGACTACCAGGGTTTGAATCTTGGCTACAGTTGCATTCTTTTCTTAAACTGGTCTCACTACTTGCCTGATATTAATTCTGCGGAATGACGAAGACCGTTTGATGAAGTTGACTCTGAGGGAACATTTGATGATGCAAAACCCAGCAAATCAAGCCGGATCTGTGTCTGCGCCGCCGCCACAAACAAAAAAGCTGCGCCGCTTTTGGCAAAACATCAGCACTTCTGCTCAATCGCGGTGGCAGCAAGTGCATAGTCTTTGGCAACACAGACGGCAGCGCCGCCATTTGCTGACCCTGCTAATTCTGGGTACCACCGCTTTAACCATTAGCACAACAGCTTGCATCAGCTATTTTTTTGTACGCGGACTAATCCTTGACAATTTAAAGCAAATAGCACTATTAAAACTAGAAAAAGGCACCGATGAAATCGACCGCTGGCTAAGCAGCCGCAAAGCAGAAATAGAAACCATTGCTTACGATCCTACGGTTGGCACTCTCAATTGGCAATTAGTCGAACCCCGGTTGCAAGGAGAAATATACAGGTTAAAAGAGTATTTCATCCTGTCATTAATTCAACCCGACGGCTCATTTATCAATACTCTAGGCAACCGCGCGAACAGCAAAGACCGCCAACACTTTCAAAAAGCAATGGCCGGACAGCTCAACGTTTCCGACCCGCTGATCGGCCGCAGTACAAAAGTTTCTACGATTATTATTTCAGCTCCTATTTGGGCTTTACCTCCCGCTCCCAATCAAGTAATTGGAGTCCTATCGGGCAGCATTAAATTAGACCGAGTAACATCTGTCGCTAACAGCTTACTGTACGGTTCCGAAAGTTATGCTTTTGCGCTCAATTCACAAGGAGTGCCAATTGTTCATCCCAACAATAACTTAATCGGAAATATCGACCGGGAGGCCCCAAGCTTTTTACAGTCAAAAGACCCCGCACTCTCCACAATTGCGCGGCAGATGATCGACCGCCAGACGAACATCGAACTGGTAAAAATAGATAACAAATGGGTGTATGTGGCCTATGCTCCACTCAAGGAAGTTAACTGGTCGATGGCTTTAGTAATTCCCCGCGAAAATATTGAATCCAAACTGCAAGCATTAAATTTGCTGACATCCGTAGTCGCCGGACTGCTCGTCCCGGCAATGCTAGCAGCAATTTGGCTAATTTACTCCTCCGAAAATAATCGCGCTCAAGCGGAGCGAGAAGCCATGCTCAACCGGATTGCTGGACGCATTCGCGCTTCCCTGGAATTAGACAAGATTGTGCAAAGCACAGTCGAAGAAATAGTAAGTTTGCTGCACCTAGAAAGCGCGGCTTTTGGGTGGTACAAACCAAAAGAAAAAATGTTACAAATTCTATGGGAATGTTGCCAATCTGATTCTCCGATACAAACCATAAACTTTGCTCATTACTTTGTCGGAAATGTGCAAGTACAGAGTGGTCAAGGCGAGCCAATTATTCTTTCGAGCGACACTTCGGCGAAGGGTGTAACTCAACCGCAGGAACTTAAAGCTAATAGCTATTTAGCCGTACCTGTCCAGACTCAGAACCAGCCGCAGGGTTATTTAATTTGTAGCCACGCTACTCATTGGCTTTGGAGCAGAGAGGAAATCCAACTATTAAAAGCTGTAGCAGACCAATTGGCGATCGCCATTACTCAAGCTCACCTTTACAGTCAAACCCAAGACCAAGTAAAACTGCTTAATAGCGCCTTAAATGAACTGAAAAAAACTCAAACTCATTTAGTGCAGAGCGAAAAAATGTCATCCCTAGGTCAAATGGTAGCCGGGATAGCGCACGAAATCAACAACCCCGTTAACTTCATTTCGGCTAATTTGCCTCACACCAGCAAATATACTAAAGATTTATTAGAATTGGTGAGTTTATACAAAGAATCCTTCCCAGAGGTTCCCCAGGAAATCGCAGATTTTACCGAAGAAATCGAGTTAGAATTTATCGAGGAAGATTTGCCGCATATATTGGATTCTATGAAAATAGGAACCGAACGCATTCGCAGCATAGTTCTTTCTTTGCGTAACTTTTCTCGCCTTGATGAATCTGACAAAAAGCAAGCGGACATTCACGAAGGTATAGAAAATACCTTGCTGTTGCTCTCCAACCGCATTAAAAATAGAATTTATATAGTCAAGAAATACGGAAAAGTGCCTTCAGTTGAGTGCTATCCCTCTCAGCTTAATCAGGTGTTTATGAACTTGCTGAGTAATGCGATCGATGCTTTGAACGAGATCGATCGCCTGGATAAAATTATTACTATTTCCACGGGAGTAGTTCGCGAACATGGCGGTAAATTTCTGAAAGTGGCGATCGCCGACAACGGCCCCGGCATTCCCGACAGCGTTAAAGATCAAATTTTTAACCCATTTTTTACGACTAAAGAGGTGGGCAAAGGCACTGGTTTGGGATTAGCAATTAGCTACAAAATTGTAGTGGATGGACACGGCGGCAGCATCACAATTTCTCAACCTCCGGGCGGTGGCACGGAATTTTTGGTCAAAATTCCTATTAGTAACGGAAAGTAAGACTATTTTAGAGTTTAGATTTTAGATTTTAGATTTTCAATTTGGGAATGACTGATAATACAAGGTTTTGGATATTATCTCTAGTTGCATTATTTTTGGAAGCTGGTATCAGGAGGAAGTGGGAATGGAAGCCCTGGGAGTTTGTAACCGAGGTAAGGGATAGAGGTTCGAGGGAAGATGTTGGAGGGGACAAAAAGTTTTAATTAATGCTAAATTTACGCCCGTTGGCTAAAATTAGAAGAGTTTTTGTTAAAGGTGTTTTATGGCTGTTGGCAAGGATACAATTTTCGAGCGCTTTTTGTCGCCCCTGATGCGACTAGCGATCGACGAAGAAGCACTGAAACGACTCTACGAAGGTATCGACTGGGAAACAGCGGGCGATCGCTACCGACAACCCGATTTAGTTTATCCCGAATATTACAGCAGCCAAAACTTTCACGGCATTAAACGCGGCTACCTCAACCCCAGTGCCGCCGTTTCCTACGATCCCATCACGCAATATGTTTTGCCTCCCCACGAAACAGTCGTCAGGCAAGGCTTAATTGACGCTGTGCGGGTGAAACCGCGCCGAATCATCGATTTGGGATGCGGCACCGGTTCGACAACGCTCATGCTCAAGCAAGCCTTTCCCGAAGCGCAAGTTGTCGGGCTGGACTTGTCGCCTTATATGCTGGTAGTTGCCGAAATGAAAGCGCAAAAAGCCGGCTTAAATATCCAGTGGTTGCACGGAAATGCCGAAAGCGTTGCCTTTGGCGATGCTAGCTTCGATTTAGTCGCAGCTTCCTTGCTGTTTCACGAGACACCACCTGCTGTATCGCGGGCAATTTTGCGAGAAAGCTTCCGACTGCTGAAGGTTGGGGGACAAGTGGCAATTTTGGACGGAAACCAAAAAACTTTGCGGCAAACAGAGTGGCTGACTGATATCTTTGAAGAGCCTTATATTAAGTCTTACGCGGCTGGCAGCCTTGATGCTTGGGTGGGGGCGGCAGGATTCGCGGCGGTGCAAACTCACGAACACTGGTGGGTGAATCAGGTGACGCAGGGCGTGAAACCTTTGCCTGGGGAAGATTTGGAACAGGCAAAGGTGGCGAGGGGGTGGAATTGGGGCGATCGAACTCCTGATGTTGATGGCGATTTACCGGGCATTCCAGCTCCGGCTTGATTTATTGTTGAGGTGTATTTTTCGCCCTTTGGGGGCGGGTTTCATAGATGGTTAGTTTTAGGTTGAGATGGTTGGTAAAACCCGCCCCTACTAACTTGCTAATGACTGATGATTAATGACTAATGACTAATGACTAATGACTAATGACTCTAAAAGCAGTTTTATTTGATTTTAATGGCGTGATTGTTAATGATGAGCCAATTCACGAGAAAATAATCGATCAATTGATGCTCGATGAAAATCTCCAGCTCAAACGTGGGGAGTTTCGAGAAGTTTGTTTGGGAAGGAGCGATCGCGCTTGCATTACCGAACTGCTCAAGCGCCGAGGACGATATCTAACAGAAACATATCTCGATCGACTGCTGCGGCGCAAGGCCGAAGCTTACAAAGCTCAAATAGATACTTTGGAGAAACTGCCGATTTATCCCGGTTTGGCAGAATTTATTGACAAAATTCGGGTCGCCGGACTGAAAATGGCCGTAGTTAGCGGGGCCATGCGATCGGATATAGAATTGGTGTTAGATCGGGCAGGTTTGGCAGCAAAATTTGAGTTAATTGTTGCAGGCGACGACTTGAGGGCGAGCAAACCAGCACCCGACGGCTATCTATTGGCTGTGGAACTTCTCAACCAGAAATATCCCGACTTTAACCTGCAACCGATCGAGTGTTTGGCGATAGAAGATACTTTTGCGGGGATTGAAGCGGCGAAAAAAGCGGGGATTCAGGTGGCGGGCGTAACTCACACTTACCCGTTTCACATGATCCAGCGCCAAGCTAATTGGACGGTGGACTATTTTGCTGATTTAGAGTTGGATAGAGTGGCGGCACTTTGCTCGATCGCCCCCACTGAGCCGGCTGCGGAAAACACTTGACCTTTTTAGCAGTTACGTGCTAGTGTAAGTGACGGTCTGCGAACGTGAGAGCAAGCAAAACCTGTCAGCCTTTTAGATTCGGCAATCTCGCATCTAAAATGCTAAATTAAAACTCAATCAGGGGAATTAGCTCAGTTGGTAGAGCGCTGCGATCGCACCGCAGAGGCCAGCGGTTCGAGTCCGCTATTCTCCATAAATCAGGGGCATTTCTACAGGTGACGATCGTACTCCAAGCGAAGTGCGATCGTCACTTGCTTTGATACTCGCCTATGCAAGTGCGATCGACGCGGTTGCTGCCTAAGTTTTAACATCAATAACCTGTAAAGAGCGAGAAACCCGCTTTCTATGCAAGTGCGATCGACCCGGTTGCTGCCTAACAGGTAGCATCAATAAGATAATTTATGTAAAGAAACCGGGTTTCTAATGTCACACTAATTGCTGAAAAGACGTATTTTGGTGTCTAAACCCGGTTTGCCAAAAAAATCCGGTAAGTGCGTCATCTCAACCCTGATGTCATCAGTCAATCTAAAATCTAACAAGGTATCCGCCCGGTTTCTGCCGCAGTTGCCCTCAATCCCCACAAAACATTCATTTTGTCAAAAACAATAAGTTTTGTAGCTAAAAATACAACAGTCTGCTGGCGCGAGTCTTAATATCAAGTCACTATGTGTTATTATTCTCAATCATCAGACTCATCTGTTCAAGAGTAACAAGAAAAAATGACAAAGCGATTCGATCGGCGGAAATTTCTTTTATACGGTTCTGCTACCCTAACATCAAGTTTATTTCTAAAAGCTTGTAGAACTCCAACTCCAACAGCAACTCCCGCCGCTTCTCCTTCTCCAACTTCAACAGGAACACCAGCAGCAGCAGGTGGCGGAAACACGATCAAAGTAGGAATTTTGCATTCCTTGAGCGGCACGATGTCCATCAGCGAAAAAAGCGTTGTCGATGCCGAACAATTAGCGATCGAAGAAATTAATAAAGCTGGTGGCGTCCTCGGAAAACAAATCGAAGCAGTAATAGAAGATGGCAACTCAGACTGGCCGACTTTTGCCGAAAAAGCCAAAAAATTGATCGACCAAGATAAAGTTGTCACCGTCTTCGGCTGCTGGACTTCTGCTAGTCGCAAAGCAGTATTGCCAGTATTTGAAGAAAAAAATCATATGCTCTGGTATCCCGTACAATACGAGGGTCAAGAGTGTTCCAAGAACATCTTTTACACTGGGGCGGCGCCGAACCAGCAAATCGAACCAGCAGTTGACTGGCTGCTAGAAAATAAAGGGAAAAAATTCTTCTTAGTCGGGTCTGACTACGTTTTTCCCCGCACGGCAAATACCATTATCAAGGCACAGCTAGCAGCCAAAGGCGGCGAATTAGTTGGGGAAGATTACATTCCTTTGGGCGGGACAGAAGTCACGCCAATTATTACTAAAATTAAGGCCGCTTTGCCAGACGGCGGCGTCATTTTCAACTCTCTCAACGGCGACAGTAACGTAGCATTCTTCAAACAGTTGCAGGGTGCAGGTTTGGGCCCGGACAAATATCCGTCAATGTCGGTCAGTATTGCGGAAGAAGAAGTAAAGGCGATCGGCGTAGAATATCTTAAAGGCCATTACGCCGCCTGGAATTACTTCATGACTGTGGAATCTCCGGCCAATACAAAATTTGTGGAAGCTTTCAAGGCAAAATACGGCAAAGATAGAGTGACCAATGACCCGATGGAAGCAGCTTACATCATGGTTTACCTGTGGAAGCAAGCTGTCGAAAAAGCAGGGACAGCCGACGATTTGGAAAAAGTGCGGGCAGCCGCTTTGGGTCAAACCTTTGACGCGCCGGGGGGCACAGTAACGATGGATGTTAACCATCACCTTTCTAAATTTGTGCGGTTGGGCGAAGTTAGAGACGACGGTTTATTTAACATCGCTTTTGCTACACCACAAGCAGTGAAGCCGGTGCCTTGGAATCAATTTGTCGCTGAAACAAAAGGCTTTGCTTGCGATTGGTCAGACCCCGCAAAAGGTGGCAAGTTCAAAGCTTCATAAGTAGCTAATACCAATTTGGTTAACGTTGGTAACGTATCTTTTATCCCCCTAGGGTGTGTCTTTAAACCCGGAGATCCCCCCCAGCCCCCCTTATTAAGGCAGGGCGGTTTCATTCTCAAGAAAATCGCGATTTTGTAGGGGTAGTGCTACCCCTACTCCCCGTGCCTACCCCCTCCACAGACGACTTCACAGGCGTTTGGGACATGGGGGCAGCCACGGGGGGCAGCCCCTACAAGAGAATGAAACAGCCCTGCTTATTAAGGGGGGAGTAAGAGCATTCTTTCGTCAATCTCTACTCCCTTAATAAGGGGGGAGTAAGAGCATTCTTTCGTCAATCTCTACTCCCCTTAATAAGGGGGAACTGGACTCTTCAAAGTCAACCCCTACTCCCCTTCTTAAGGGAGATTTAGGGGGATCTAGACTCGGCTACAAGCGAAATATACAGAGGGTTTTAGTTCTAAGTTGACACCAATAGGGTAAAACCCGCCCCTAATTATCCCCGAACAAAGTTGATCGACTTGATGCAGGAGTAACAAAATTGGCGATATTAGATGGTTTATTTAACGGCCTTAGCATCGGCGCAGTTTTACTAATTGCCGCCCTGGGATTAGCGATTATTTTCGGGCTGATGGGCGTGATTAATATGGCTCATGGCGAGTTGATGATGCTAGGGGCTTATACAACTTTCGTAGTGCAAAATGTCTTCAAAGGTATCGGAGGATTTGCTTTTGAAACCTATATTTTATTTGCGATTCCCCTAGCTTTTTTAGTGGCTGCACTGGTAGGATTAATTCTCGAACGCGGAGTGATTCGCTATCTTTACGGGCGTCCACTAGAAACTCTGCTGGCAACTTGGGGCGTAAGTTTAATTTTGCAGCAGTTTGTCCGCAGCGTAAGTTGGGTTCTGGTAATTGGGATTGCGGTGTTTTGTTTGCTGTTTTTTGGCGGTTTGCGGGTGCTGAAATCGCGCCTAGATTTCGATCGCATTCGCAGCAAAATTATCGCCCTAATTTTGCCTTTATCTTTGGGTATTTCCTGGGCGGTGAGCGCGTTTTTAGGGCAAACTTACAAACTGGCAGTAACTCAACCTTGGTTTGGTGCTCAAAATGTGGATGTGACTGCACCGAAATGGTTGCGGGGCGGCATACCGCTGGGCAATTTTCAGTTGCCCTACGCCCGAATTTTTATTATTGTCCTCACCGGAATTTGTTTGGCGGGAATTTACCTATTTTTGCAAAAGTCTGTGTGGGGATTGCGGATTAGATCCGTGACGCAAAATCGCAGCATGAGTGCGTGTTTGGGAATTCCTACCGAACAAGTAGACGCGCTGACTTTTGCTTTGGGTTCGGGGCTGGCAGGTGTTGCTGGCTGCGCGATTAGTTTGATTGGTTCGGTAGGGTCAAATACCGGACAAAATTATATAGTCGATACGTTTATGGTGGTGGTTGTGGGCGGTGTCGGCAAGATTGTGGGGAGTGTAGTTGCTGCGATCGCGATCGGCACTGCAAATTACCTGATCGGTTCGGGAACATTAGCATTAATGTTCGCTCCTGTCAAGCCTTTAGCCGACTTCTTCACATTTTTCGCCACAACCAGCATGGCAAAAGTAATGGTATTCGCCTTAATTATGGCTTTTCTGCAAGTGAAGCCGGGAGGGATTTTCCCGCAAAAAGGGCGGACGGTAGAAAATTAAAAATTACAACTGCGAGTGTAGCGAAAAATGCAGAAAACACATCAAAAACCCTGGCTAAAAGAAGCGGCAATTGTCAGCGCGATCGCCCTCACATTCATCTTACTCCTCCCAGGAATACTCCCCGACGTTCGGCTAAATCAATTAGGGCGATTTTTAGCACTAGCAATTGCAGCCCTCGGCATAGACTTGATTTGGGGATACACGGGTTTACTTAGTTTAGGGCATGGGGTGTTTTTTGCGATCGGCGGCTACGCTTTCGCCATGCACCTAAAACTGCAAATTCCCCCAACCGCCAGCAGTCAATTGCCAGAATTTATGAACCTCTACGGCGTTACCGAACTCCCCTGGTTTTGGCAACCATTTTATTCATTTCCTTTCTCAGCATTAGCAGTAGTTCTCATCCCCGCCATCTTGGGCGCACTTTTAGGTTATTTAGTATTCCGCAATCGGATTCGAGGCGTTTACTTTTCAATTCTTACCCAAGCAGCAACCATTGTATTTTTCAATTTCTTTAACGGTCAGCAAAAACTGATTAACGGAACCAACGGACTCACCGACTTTAAAACCTTGTTCGGAGCCACAGTAAATGACCGAGATACTCAATATATTTTCTACATTCTCACCATACTATTTCTAGCAGCAACTTACGCCCTCTGCCGCTGGCTGACCAGCGGGCGTTTCGGCCGCCTGCTAGTAGCCATTCGCGACGACGAAGTGCGCCTGCGTTTCTCAGGTTACAATCCCACAGGCTACAAAGTTTTAGTCTTTGCAATTTCCGCCGGTTTAGCCGGGATTGCAGGCGCATTATTTACCGTACAAACCGGAATAATTTCGCCAAAAGCAATGGATATTGCCTTTTCAATTGAAATGGTAATCTGGGTCGCAGTGGGAGGCCGCGCCACATTATCGGGAGCAATATTGGGAACACTGCTAGTCAACTTTGGTAAAAGTTTCTTGAGCGAACAATTCCCCGAAGTTTGGCTGTTTTTCCAAGGTGCGCTATTCCTCATAGTAGTCACTGTGCTGCCCGACGGCTTAGTCGGATGGCTGCAACATCAAGGTTTCGGTCAAATCCGCAGGTTGTTCAGAAGACCTAAGTACGCATCTACTTACCCCAGCCTGGAACAAGACCCCCAAGTGCAGCTCGAAAAAGAAGAACTTGAACATTGAGTGAAAAAATATCGTGTAATTTAGAAGGAGGCTGACCTAAATAAATGTCACCTACAACAGACAAACAAAGCAATCGCCATAGACTTGGCAAACGCTGCGTTTATCTCTGTCTGAGGAAACGCAATATATATGTCCACCTACTTAGATATCCGTAGCAAGTAGCTTCGTTCTTTAACTTGAGGGGCAACATATGGCAGATATTATTGACTACAAAATCTACGGCGACGATTTGCAACTCATCGAGATTGAACTCGACCCCAAAGAAGGTGTTAGGGCTGAAGCTGGAACCATGACATACATGGAAGGCGACATCCAAATGCAAACATCCACAGGCGGCGGCTTATTTCAAGGTTTCAAACGAATGCTGACAGGAGCTGGTTTTTTCATTACCACCTTTGTCAACGCCGGAAATCGTAAAGCCCGCGTAGCTTTTGCCGCCCCCTATCCGGGTAAAGTAATTCCCCTTGATTTAGGCCAACTTGGCGGTAAATTTTTGTGTCAAAAAGACTCATTTCTCTGTGCGGCCAACGGCATTGACATTGAGGTAGCATTCACCAAGCGGCTCGGTGCCGGTTTCTTTGGTGGAGAAGGTTTTATTCTGCAAAAATTGCAGGGTGACGGGCTAGCTTTTGTTCATGCGGGAGGAACAATAGTTGAGAAAAATTTGGGAGTTGGCGAAGTGTTGCGAGCGGACACTGGTTGTTTGGTAGCTTTTGCGCCGACTGTAGATTACGATATTCAGTTTGTGGGCGGGTTTAAAAATGCTCTATTTGGCGGTGAAGGCTTGTTTTTAGTCAAGCTAACCGGGCCTGGAAAAGTGTATTTGCAAAGTCTGCCGCTCTCGAAGTTAGCTGAGCGAATTATGGCTGCTTCTCCACCTCCAGTGTCGAGCAGTTCTAGCAGTTTTACTTGAGAGTAAACTGCCAGCAAAAAGTAGTAAGTTGGGTGTCACGGAAGGGGAGACAATCTCCTTAATAAGTTAATAAGGGAGGATATTTGCCTTCCGCACCTACAAGAGCTATGGGTTGTTGTCCATTAGTGAGTGACTTGTTAATTATGAATGGAAAAGTATTAGAAATAGAAAACTTGACTGTGAGTTTTGATGGTTTTAAAGCCATCAACGGTTTAAATTTCAGCATGGATGCGGGCGAACTGCGAGTTATCATTGGCCCCAATGGTGCGGGTAAAACAACTTTTCTCGATTCAATTACCGGGAAGGTGCAGCCGACAGAGGGCAGGGTGTTATTTAAGGGACAAAATTTACGCAAGTTGTCGGAAGATAGGATTTCGCGCTTGGGAATTGGCCGCAAGTTTCAGACGCCGCGAGTTTACTTGAATTTAACGCCACGCGAAAATTTGGAATTGTCTTGCAGCCGCCATAAAAATGTTTTTTCGACTTTGTTCAAGCCTGCTTCGGCTGCTGAAAAACGCACGGTTGCGGGTTTGTTAGAAACAATTGGTTTAGTTGCTAAGGCTGATATTTCGGCTGGTTTGCTTTCTCACGGGGAAAAGCAATGGTTGGAAATTGGAATGTTGGTGGCTCAATCTCCTGATTTGTTGTTGGTAGATGAACCTGTGGCGGGTTTGACGGATGAGGAAACGATGTTAACTGGAGAGTTGCTGATTTCGCTGGCCGAAAGTCATTCGGTGTTGGTAATTGAACACGATATGGAGTTTGTGCGGCAAATTGCGCGGCAGGTGACGGTGTTGCATCAGGGTGCGGTTTTGTGTGAGGGGACTATGGATGAGGTGCAAAATGACGATCGGGTAATTGAGGTATATTTGGGAAAACCTGAAGAATAGTTATTAGTCAACAGTTATTAGTCAACAGTGAACAGTTAACAGTCAACAGTCAACAGTCAACAATTATGCTACAAGTCTCTAATTTGAATGTTTACTACGGCGAAAGTCACATTTTGCGCGATGTCGATTTAAGCGTAAATGCTGGGCAAATGGTTTGCTTGATCGGCCGCAATGGTGTGGGCAAAACTACGATGCTAAAAACGATTATGGGGTTGCTGCAACCGCGCAGTGGCACTATTGCTTTTGGCGGAGAATCTATTGCTTCTAAGTTGACTTACCAGCGGGCTAGATTAGGCATTGGTTATGTGCCTCAAGGGCGTGAAGTTATTCCACGTTTGACGGTTAAAGAAAATTTATTGTTAGGTTTGGAAGCGAAACCAAGCAAAACCAAAAATCCTGAAGTTCCTGATGAAATTTTTGAGTTATTTCCGGTTTTGAAAACTATGCTCGATCGCCTGGGAGGTGATTTGAGCGGGGGACAGCAGCAGCAGTTAGCTATTGCTAGGGCTTTGATGGGTGAGCCGCAGTTGCTGGTTTTGGATGAGCCTACGGAGGGGATTCAACCGTCTATTATTTTAGACATAGAAGCTGCGGTGCGCCGTGTGGTTGCTACTAGGGGAATTTCTGTTTTGTTGGTGGAGCAACATTTGCATTTTGTGCGGCAAGCTGACTGGTATTATGCTATGCAAAAAGGCGGAATTGTGGCTTCTGGAAGCACTAGCGAGTTGAGTGATGAGGTGATTCAGAGGTTTTTGGCTGTTTGATTTAGAAGGAAGGCACGACACGGATTTTGACGATGACAGCGAGCGCCTCAAAGAGCAAGAAGGGCAAGCGTTTAGATTGGAAAAATGGCCTATTCGTCTGGGTTCGCTTGGTATTCTGCGATCGCAGTTTGGATTTCCTCGGCGGAGACATTTGCTTGTTCTGATTTCGAGTAAATCAGGTGTAAAACAACTTGAGTCGGTGATTCAACTTGATAAATCAAGCGATAACCGCCGCTCTTACCAACTTGGGAATCACTGTTTTTAGCCCGGACTTTGTAAACGGTGTATTGAGTCCCTGTAATCTGGTTTCCTATGAAGTTTCCTTGGATAAGCTCATCAAGGACTGGCTGAATATCGGTTTGAATTTGGCGATACTTTTTAGCGAGTCCTTTGAGGCGACGTTTGAAGAGTAGCGTGAATGTGACTTGGACTGACATATCAGACATTGATACCGTCCCAGAGTTCCGATATGGGAAAGGTTTGTCCCGCTTTGGCTTGGTGGAGGGAGGCTTTCAGATCGGCGAGGATTTGCTCGTTGGAGTCGGTATCTGAGTCAAAATCTGAGTCTAAGTCTGGGGCGATCGCGGATTGTGTCCGACTGGTCAAAAATTCCAGAAATGCCAGCGTTTGCTCTAAAAGTGGCTCAGGAGTCCGTTCGATCGCTTCGAGAAGGCGTTGTTTAATCGGCGACATAAGACTACCTCTATTATTAATTATTTTTCCTGCCGTCTGGCATTGTTGTGCCGGCCATGCTTGCTCGATCGATACTAGCGCCATCTATATTAGCATTGCGGAGATTGGCATCGGAAAGATTGGCATCTCTCAAGTCGGAAAATCGCAGGTCTGCACCGTCTAGATTTGTCTTTGTCAAGTTAGCTTTTCTGAGGTTAGCGTTGCTGATTCTCGCTCCTACTAATTCGGCTCCGCTTAAGTTTGTGCGAGCTAGATTGGTGTTGACAAAATCTGAGATCTCGAAGCGACTACCGCTGAGGTTGGCATCTGATAAATCTGCTCCCGTAAGGATGGGATTTTTTAAGTTAATGTTAACTAATTTTACGGCTCGGAGGTCGCAGCGGGAGCAGCTTTGAGTTAGCAGCAGCGTTTCGACGTTGGCGTTGATTTGGTCGATTTGTTGCTGGGAGAAATTTTCGGCAAATTCTGGGGAGACGTAGCCGAGCTTTTTGGGGTCGTTTGCTTTTGGTTGGGGTGTTTGGATTGGGGGTGTTTGGATTTGTTGGGGTGTTTGGATTTGTTGGGGTGTTTGTGGTTGGGGTGTTGGGATTGTTTGGGGTGTTGGGATTGGTTGGGGTGTTGGGATTGATTGGGGTGTTGGGATTGGTTGGGGTGTTTCTATTTGCCCGATCGCACTTAGTTGCAGCCCCACCTTCGGCAGTTCGAGAGTTGCTGCAAAAATTACTAGGGCGATCGACATTATTGTGAGTTTTTTCATAAACAGCAAGAGTGCAAAAATACTATTGATCTTGTATGATACTCGGAAAAGCGAACGCCCTACATTGAGATAAATAAATCTCAACTTAGATAAAATACTTCGGAACCATCAGGTGTGCGAATTATCTTTTATATTGCTGTTCAACAGTCACTATGTAGCACTCAGTATTTAGCATTCAGTATTTAACAGTAAGCTATGAGAATTTTGTTAGTAGAAGATGACGATCGCATTGCCCAAGCATTAGCAGAAGCCCTCACAGACCAACATTATGCCGTAGACATAGCCGCCGACGGTCAAGAAGGTTGGAACTTTGCAGAAACTTTTACCTATGACTTAATTCTGCTAGATGTGATGCTGCCAAAAATAGATGGAATTAGCCTTTGTCAGCGCTTGCGCCGACAAGGTTTAAAAACCCCCGTGCTCATGCTAACAGCCAGAGACACCAGCAATGATAAAGTCATAGGACTAGATGCCGGAGCAGATGATTATGTCGTTAAACCCTTCGATTTGCCAGAATTAGCAGCAAGAATTAGAGCCTTACTGCGGCGGGGAAGTACAACTTTGCCACCAGTATTAGAGTGGGAAAATCTGCGTTTAAACCCGAATACCTGCGAAGTTACTTATCGCGATAATTTGCTGCATTTTACACCAAAGGAGTACAGTTTGCTAGAATTATTTCTGCGAACAGGAGGGCGCGTTTTAACACGGAGTGCTATCCTAGACCATATATGGGCTTTTGAAGACTCGCCAGGAGAAGAAACCGTAAAAGTTCATCTCCGGGGTTTGCGACAAAAACTGAAAGCAGCAGGCGCACCAGCTAATTTTATTGAGACTATTTATGGCATGGGTTATCGGCTCAACCAAAACCTCTAATCCCCAATTTCAAGCTTTGGGATGGCGTTTATTGCTATCTTACTTAACAGTGATGGTAGCTATTTTAGGAACTTCTGCTATTGCTGTTTATGAATTATTTGCCAGCAGTCTGTATCAAGAATTAGACCAGCGATTGGAGGTTTTGGCTCAAGCAGCTTCTCACAGTTTAGTTGCGATCGAAAAGCAGCATCTTTCAGAAAATCCCGAAAAAAAAGGCGATGAATCTGACCAAGAAAGTGAACAGCGCAATGATGATTTTCAAATTGAACTCAATCGCGAAAAAGTAACTAGCCAGTTAGACAAAGACGGAGACTTAGACATTCCCTGGCAAAATCTGCGGGAACCAGATCAATCTGTAGAATGGTTTAATGAAGCAGGTAAAATGTTAGGAAATTCCGGCAAGACTTTACCGCCTGTACCGATAAAATCGGGTTTCCAAACCATACAAAACGGGGAAATTCGGTCGGCAACAATTCCAGTTTACATTTCTTATGATGATAAGAAACAAGAATTAAAAGGTTATATTCGCACCAGCGAATCTACTAAAGAAGTCGAAGAAGTTCTCAGCAGACTCCGCTGGAATTTGGGTTATGGAAGTATTATTTTCCTGAGCTTGACTGCGGTTGGTGGTTTGTGGCTGACTAAGCAATCTCTCAAGCCAATTGAGGATAGTTTTCAGCAGTTAAAACAATTCACTGCTGATGCTTCTCACGAGTTGAGAAGTCCGCTGACGGCGATTAAAACTTCAGTGGAAGTTATGCAGAGTCATCCAGAGAGAATTCATGCAGCGGATGTTAAGAAAATGGCGGCGATCGCCTCTGCTACTAAACAGATGACTCTGTTAGTTGAAGACTTACTTTTATTAACTAGAATGGATGCACCAGCAGCCACGATCGCCCGCGAGTGGATAGCGGTGCCGTTAGATGAACTATTAGAGGATTTGCTAGATTTGTGGGAACTGCAAGCTGAAGAAAAGCAAATTATTCTCAAGTCAAATTTAGCCATTAATACGTCTGTAATGGGAGATGCTGCACAGCTAACTCGTTTGTTTTCCAACTTGCTCGGAAACGCAATTCATTACACACCAGCGGGCGGAAGTGTGACTGTTTCTCTGAGCAGACAGAACCGATCGGCAATTGTGAGTGTAGAGGATACCGGCATCGGCATTGCTCCAGAAGATGTCAAGTTAGTTTTCGACAGATTTTGGAGAGCAGATAGAGCCAGAAATCGCCGCGAAGGGGGTTTGGGGATGGGATTGGCGATCGCCCAAGCAATTGTCCAAAGCCACCGAGGAGACATTAGCGTTACCAGTCAGCTAGGAATAGGTAGCTGTTTTCAAGTAAAATTCTCCTCAGTAGCTTAAGAGTTGATATTAATAGAAAACCTTAACTCTTCTTCCCAGATTCTCCTTGTTCACCGCTTTCTCCTTGTTCACCTTTTTCTCCACTTTCCCCGCCCCTGGAAGCTGTCATTGTGACATTACTATCTGTCAAGTAAAGTTCAGAAGTGAAACTACTTTTTTTCCGGGGTTTTGGTTTTTTTCCTTCGCCGCTTTCTCCTTGTTCGCCGCCACGGCTAGTCATTAAGACGATCGGTTTAACCGGCTTGCTGTTGCTCATCGATGAATTAGCAGCATTACTTAAAAGAGAAATAGGGGAAAATTGATTAACACTGCTATCATTCTGGGATGCGATCGCACTAGCAGCTACAGATGTTAAAACGCAAGCTCCAATGCCGAGCCAAATCTTAGTTTTATTTTGCATCTTTCAAAAAGCCTTATTCTGGGTGATTACTGCTACTATCCCAAAAAAAAGTAAAGAACTCGGAAAGAACCAAAAATATCTAAAAATTGTTTGCACAGACATTACCTTATTGCTGCTACAATGCGAGTCCATTAGCAACCTGTAGGAGTGTCCAAAATGATTATCTGTATGGCAAATCTTCTGACTTCAGAGGAATTAGGATTAATTGTCGATCGCCTAAAAAATGCTGAATTTGTCGATGGGAAGTTAACAGCAGGTTGGTACGCCCAACAAGTAAAAAATAATTCTCAACTAAAAAATGATGCGGCTCCAACTCAGGAACTCAGAAATTTAGTCAATCAAGCACTAAAACGCAATTCTTTATTCCAAATAGCGGCGCGCCCTAAAGCAATTCGTCCCATTATGTTTAGTCGCTATCAAGGAGGAATGTACTACGGGACACATATTGATAATGCGATTATGGGAGATGAAGAACTAATGCGATCGGATTTATCTCTCACTCTATTTCTCAGCGATCCTGCAACTTATACGGGCGGGGAATTAGTGATTGAAAGTACCCAAGGCGAACAAGTTTTTAAACTTGATGCTGGTTCAATGGTTGTTTATCCTACTACAACTTTACACCGGGTGGAACCTGTAACTGAAGGTGAAAGACTAGCGGCGGTGACTTGGGTGCAGAGTTTAGTTCGGGATGCTCATAATCGAGAAATTCTCTTTGATTTGGATACGGTTCGCGATACCCTTTTTCAGAAGTCGGGAAAGACAGCGGAGTTTGACTTGCTATCCAAAAGCATTGCTAATTTGCTGCGAAAATGGGCTGACGTTTAGGTTGAGCAGGACTTACGCAAGAGACCAAGGGATAAGGGCAACCACGGGGGATTGCCCCTACATTCACACGAGATATAGATGTCGTGCGTCCAGGACTATTTAGGAGGTTTTGGAGGCGGATGAAATACATTTTAGGTCTTTCCGAGTTCTTTACTTTGTTTTGTCACAGTAATTGTAGATGACTTAAACAACAAGGATCTAACAGATGAGCAACCAAACTAAAATTTGGACAGGCGTGGGACAGTCTTATGTGACACAAGACAATTCTATCGATGTCGATCGAGTATCATCGGAGAGATACCAACTCTCAATTGGCGAAAGTGGGGAAAGTGGTGACAGCAATTCTGGCTACGAAAGTGGGGATGACAGCCGTTACGAAAGTGGTGACAGCAATTCTGGCTACGAAAGTGGCGATGACAGCCGTTACGAAAGTGGCGATGATAGCCGTTACGAAAGTGGCGATGACAGCGGTAACAACATTGGTAACAGCAATTCTGGGTACACAAGTGGCGATGACAGCCGTTACAACATTGGCAACAGCAATTCTGGGTACACAAGTAGTAGCAACGATGATGTATACAAAAATGGTGACAGCAATTCTGGGTACATAAGTAGTAGCAGCGATGATGGATACCAAAATGGTTATCAAACTGGTACTTCAGGGAGTGTTAGTAATTATGGATACGAAAGTGACGGCCATTTCTACGAGAATGAAATTAAAGGTACAGATAGTGATGACAGCTTGACAGGAATTCTTGGCAATAATATTGCTTTAAAAGGAGGCAAGGGCAATGATGTTCTGACTGGCAGCAATGGCAATGATAAACTAGAAGGCGGCAAGGGTTTTGACGCACTTAGCGGCGGTACAGGAAATGATATCGTTGATGGAGGGAAGGGTAAAGATATTCTGACCGGCGGCATGGGTTTGGATTTATTTGAGCTGGAAGGGCGAGGGGCTGCAAATATTTTCGATCTCGCTGATATCATCACGGACTTTCAAAAAGGCGCAGACATACTGAAGTTGAAAGATGGCTTAGGAATTTCTAACATTAATATCACTCAAGGAACTGGAATTTATGCTAGCGATACTCTGTTACAGATAGCAAGTACGGGTCAATATTTGGCAGTGTTGAAAGGAGTTAATGCTGGAAATATTAACGCGACTGATTTCACTTTTTCATAATGCTAGGATTTGCGCCGAAGCCGGGTTTCTCACAACAGGACTTACCCACTTCGACCAAAGAAACCGGGTTTTTTACCGAATCTGCGGGTAACAACGAAATATTTTCGCAAAAAAACCCGGTTTCTGCCTACCCGTTAGTCCAAAACTATACAAAAGCGAAATATTTTCGCAAAAACCCGGTTTCTGCCTACCCGTGCGTCCAAGACTATCTGATTTGTCAACAACAAAACCTCTAAAAAATAGGAGAATAAATAGATGGCTAGCCTTAATTTTCGCAAACTTCACCGCCAAGTTGCACCGATTATTTTTATCCCTTTACTATTGAGTGCATTAACTGGTGTTACCTATCGGCTCGCACAAAGTTGGTTTGGTATAGAAGATGATGCTGCCGAGATTTTTATGGTAATTCACCAAGGAAGCTATCTCGGAAAGGAACTCAGACCATTTTATGTGCTTTTGCTGGCTTTGGGAGTGATTGGGCTGATAGTCACTGGTTTGACGATGACCAAATTTTTTGGTCGCGCACGCCCTGAAAGACCAGGTGCTAAACTTGATTTTCGTAAGGTTCACCGTATTGCTACACCGATTATTGTCTTGCCTTTAGCAGTCAGTACGGTTACAGGTGTAATCTACCGAGTTGGCAGAAGCTGGTTTAAGATGCCGAAAGAGGTAGGAGAAGTTTTTTTGAATATCCACCAAGGAGAATATTTGGGAGATTTTTTGATGCCAATCTATGTGCTTTTTGTGGGTATTGGTGCGATTTTGCTGCTGGTAACAGGAATCAATATGACTGGTATTTTTCGGAAACGTCGCCCGCAAACAACAGAGGAAGATAGCTAATACCATTTTTTTTTCGGGAATGACTGATGAAGATCGTGGTTTGAATCCTCTCTACAGTTGCATCTTTTTTGGGGAACTGGTATACAATAATTATCTGGTCACTGACCTTTAATTAAGATGATGAATAGAGGTATTGAAACGGCAAAAAAAAGTCTAAACTCAAAAAATGTATGGGACAGTCGGCTACAAGGAAGCCGCACCAGTGCATTTCTCAGTGAAGTATTAAGTAACAGCGGTCACTTTTTAATTCTGAAGAGTTTATCAGACTTGATATTAGCTGGTTTCTTCAAATTTATCACAGATCCAACTGAATATTTACTGATAGTAGCAATGCTTGTTCAGGCTTGGTATCTGTCGAACTCGAAATGCCACCGTTTTTGGGGAAACCTGATCTGCGTTGGTATTTATACGCTGATTGATGTGCCGATAGACGGGCTAGATTTTTTCCAAAATTTTAGTCACATTGTCTTTTGGTTATTTTCTCTGATGATTGCTACTTTGCAAGGATTGCGATTCCATTGGGCTAAGGGTATTGATTATTGGCTGATTCCACTGGAAAGTTTGGTAAGGGCTCTGATGGTGGTAGCTTTTTATGTTGTGATTGGGATGAAATCTCAATATTTAATTGCTAATCTCGAATTAATTGTGACATTTGCGGGGACGGCAACGCATTGGTTTCTTAGTTGGAGTATGGTGTTTATCGGTTTGCTTTTAGGGTTGCAGTCGGTACAGCTTGTCAAACAGAGAAAGCAGCTACAAAAAACTGCTCAACTACTGGGAAATATGGCAGAATGGGGAATGGGAAGTCATGTAGTAGACACAGCGCTTAATAATCCAGCAGGTTTGGCTTTTCAAAAGTGCGATCGCACGATTTTATTTATGGATATTCGCGGTTTTACAAGTTGGTGCGAAAAAACTTCTCCTGAGACAGTTGCAGCGGTTATCAATGAATATTACCGCTGTGTTGAACCATCAGCTTCTCAGTTTCAGCCTTTAAGAATAACATTTACAGCCGATGAAGTTATGGCGATTTATGCTACGCCACAGCAGGGAATTGCTGCGGCTAAATCTATGAGTAAAGCTGCTTTAGAAATGCTTGAATTATATGGAATTGGTGCGGGATGCGGGGTGCATTGCGGGAGCGTTATTGAAGGGCTATTTGGCGGTGAAGATGTTCGGACTTATACGGTGATTGGTGATGTTGTCAATACAGCCAAACGCTTAGAAAGTGCCACGCCTGGTGGTGCGATTACTATTTCTGATGCTGTTTATCAAAGGATGTCACAACATCTAACGGTGGAACCTTGCGAACCGATCGCGGCCAAAGGTAAAACAGCAGCTTTAATTGCATGGCGGTTAATATAGCTAGCCGTCAGGGATTGCGAACACAGAGTAAAAAAGGGCGATATATTCAATCAGAAAACTCTGATTATATCCTCTAGTTAAATAGATCTAAATTTAGATAAAAAACTTCTGTACCGTCTGGCGATCGAATTAACTTTTCTACGGCGTTAGGGAGTTGATCTTGGCGGTACAATTCGGGAATTTCGCAGAAGTTTTCTTCGGATATTTCCAAGATTTTTGGCATATTAGGAACCGGAATTCCCAGGCGATCGCTCTTATTTAAACTGCAAACAATCAGGTAGTTGTTGTCGGGAATAGTCCGGATGCTGGGAAATATTTTAGATAAACTAATCAGCGTAATTAGTTCTTCTTGGTGTCGCACTAAACTTTGACCGCTCTCTAAAAAACCGTAGGGAGTAAAGTCTTTAACAATACGCAGCACTCGTTCTATAGGAACAGCATAGTAGACGTTCCCCAATTCAAACGAAACAAATTTTTTAGGGGCAATTCTAACAGTGGCTTGTTTGTTGCTCCGAAAGCGGCGATTGTAATTGGCGTGAGTCATTCGATTTTAGATTTTAGATTTTAGATTGAAGATTATTGGATTTTAGATTTTAGATTATTCGATTTTAGTAGGTGAGTCGGGTGCGTAGTTTCCACTATTATTCGCGTATTCACTTACTTTTTGCCTAAGTTTTGTTTGAGATTAGAGATTATTTGATAGCAAATTTGAGATGGTGGATTAAATTATTGATTGGTGGATTAATTTGGGGATAGCTTGTAAAAGTTGGGCTTCGCTGTAAGGTTTCGTGAAATATTGATTTGCGCCTAATTCCATTGCCATTTGCCGATGTTTTGCCCCGCTACGGGATGTCAGCATGGCTACAGGAATCTTAGCAAACCGCTCGGTCGATCTGATCGATCGCAACAATTCAAATCCATCCATCCGAGGCATTTCAATATCCACGATCGCCAAACTGCAATCAAGACCATTTTGCAACTTTTCCAGGGCATCCACACCGTCTTTAGCCTGTACCACCCGGTAGCGAGCACGAGTCAGCGTCAGAGACAACAACTGGCGAATTGTATAGGAATCATCCACTACCAAAATCTGCGGTGACTGACTCGAACTCGCCGGCATCTCCTGCACTTTACCGGAGACAGCGGCGATCGAACTATTTACCCCAGGTTGGCCCACCAAATCATCCACATCCAGAATATTCACCACGCGCCCGTCCCCCAAAATCGTAGTCCCCAAAACGCCGCGAGGCTTGGATAGAGGCGGCGGCAAAGGTTTAACCACAATTTCCTGCTGACCGATCAGCCGTTCCACGGCCACCGCCAGCATTCCTTCGGTAGAAGCCAAAACCAGGACAGGAATTTCCTCTTGGGTCAAAGGATCAGGAGAGGGGGCATCCGGCCCGACGACGCTGTATTCGAGCAAATCTTGCATTCTCACCAAACGAATAAATTCCTCCCGCCACCACAGCATTGGTTGATTGCCGGCAATGTGAACTTCCGAGGCTTTAATGTGCAGAATTTCCTCGACTGCATCCAGCGGCACTGCTATTTTATTGTGATCTGTCTTCACCATCAAAGCATCAGTAATCGACAGCAGCAGCGGCAGTTTGATAATAAAACTCGTACCTTTTCCGAGGCGAGAGTCTACCTTCACAGTCCCCCGCACAGTCCGCAAATTTGTTCGCACCACGTCGAGTCCTACTCCCCGCCCCGAAAGGTCGCTGACCCCTTCTGTAGTGCTGAAACCCGGCCAAAACAGAAAATCGTAGAGTTCGGCAATGGAAAATTCTTGAGCTTGTTCCTCCGTCGCCAAACCCTTTGTGACAATTTTACGGCGAATCATTTCCGGGTCAATGCCTTTGCCGTCATCGGCGACAGTAATAATAGTTTGGCCGCCTTGGTGGCGGGCTTCTATTTCTATTTGACCGCTGGCCGACTTGCCGCTTGCTTTCCGAACTTCTGGCATTTCGATGCCGTGGTCGAAAGCGTTTCTCACTAAGTGTATTAAGGGGTCGCGCAAAGCATCGAGCAAACTTTCGTCAATTTTGGTATCTCTTCCCACTAGCAGCAGGTTGACATCTTTATCGTATGTGAGGCACATCTCCCGCAGGGCTCTGGGCAAGTGATCGACGGCGCGACTGAAACTTACGACTCGCAACTGCATGACGCGGCTGCGTAGTTGTTCGGTAATGCGGCGCAGTTGGTCGGTACTGCGCTCGAATTTCATGGCTAAGGTGTCTAATTTGGTGGCGGATTGAGAAATTGCTTGGGCAGTTTCGATGACTTCTGCGGCTGTCGAGTGGAACTCTGTATAACGATCCATCTCTAAGATATCGAAGTGAGCATGAACCGGAGAGGATTTGCCGTTAGCAATCATTGGGAATTCTGTTTCTGCTGCAAGTTTTCCCACTCCAGAGTTTCCGTTTCCCCCTCTCCACTCTGCAAAGCTCAGTCTGTCGTATTCTTCTCGCAACTGACCGCCGAATTGGTTTAAATCTACGATACTGCGGCGGATGCGCTTGACTTCGCCGCGCAGTTCGGATTCTTGAAGTTCTAAATTTGTACGGTTGATGACTAATTCCCCGACTAGATTCACCAATTCAGTTAAGCGTTCTAAGTCTACCCGGATTGTCGGTCTTTGCGGGTTGGGGACTGGGAGAGTCGGGGAGGGGGAGATTTCGGGGAGAGTGGGAGAGGGGGAGAGGGGGAGAGTGGGAGAGGGAGAGTCGGGGGGAGTGGGGGAGATTTCGGGGATGTCGATCGCCCTTCCTTCCAATATTTGTTGGCGTGCGGTTTGCAAGTTTTGGGCGATCGCCCAACCGTGGGATTGCAACCGTTGTACAGTCAAGTCGGGAGAGTCAATCAAATCTCTGAGGGCTGCGGCGACTTTGCCAAAATCCGGCAATTGCAGCATTCCAGCCAAACCGGAAAGTTGGTAGTAAACCTGGTTGAGGGCGGTGACGCTTGTTGCCAAATCTGCCTCGGAAGCTTGGGAAAGCTCGGTTTCTAGGCGATTGAAGAGTGTCGGCACTTGGTGTTCAAAAATCTGTTTCAGGGTTTCCGGGGCGGGCGATTGGCTGACTGCGAGGACTGGCTGCTGTTCTGACTTGCCGTACTTGGCCTGGAATTCCGAGAAAATTCGGGCGATCGCCTCCAAGTTTTCGGTTTGATCCGGAGTTGTGACATCGGAGTGTTGAACTGATTCGATCGTAATCTTTTTGAGAGCATCCACCCCCTGCAGCAAAACACTCACAGTAGTCGGTTCCAGGGCCGCCAAGTCTGTGCGATCGCGCAAAATGACAAAACAGTCCTCCAGCGTGTGAGCCGCCGCCGACACGTTTTGAAAGCCCAACATCGAACCCGCACCTTTAATCGAGTGAGCCGCCCGAAACATTTCTTTAACTGCCGCTTGTCGCTCTTTCAAACCCGCAGCTTCCATCGCCAGCAGATTCGTCTCCATTGACTGGAGAAACTCTTCGCATTCTGCGGTAAAAGCATCTATTAATTCGTTTAAATCGTCATCATTCATATTAAATTAGTCATTGGTTAGCAGTCATTAGTCATTAGTCAGTTCTTAGATTATGTCCGGTTCATTTCAACCCGCACCACTCAAATAATCTGGTGAAACCGGGTTTCTTCCTAGATTTATCGTACTCAACCCAAATTTTTCGGAGAAACCCGGTTTCTTGCCCCAACGACAGAAATGCGAGCGCACTTTTTGCGTTGGGAGAGGGGGCGGGTTTATGCAGATTGTCGGTAATAATTCAAGATTTTTGATGAACCCGCCCCTACAGAATTGTGGTATTTAACCGGATTTAATATGACCAATGACTAATGACTAATGACGAATAACTAACTGCGGAAATTCGCCACCGACTTTTGCAATTGGCCCAGAGAACCAGACAACTCGTCCAAAGATGCTTTGACATCCGCACCTTTTTGTGCGGTAGTATTCGCAATCTCGTTGACTTGCTGCATACTGTTAGCAATTCCCTCAGCCGAAACAGTTTGCTTGGCAGATGCAATAGTAATATTCTGCACCAAAGCATTCATTTCTCGACTAACTTCGATGATGGCATTGAGGTGAGTTTTAGCTTCGCTTGCTAGCTTAGTGCCTTCCACTACCTCCAGCGTCCCGGATTCCATTGCCTTCATCACGCGGCTGATTTCTTCTTGAATTGTACCGACAATTTCCGAGATTTCCTCCGTAGCGCCGGCGGATCTTTCTGCTAATTTCCGCACTTCTTCGGCAACAACTGCAAAGCCTAAACCTTGTTCGCCGGCTCGCGCCGCCTCAATAGTAGCATTCAAAGCTAATAAATTAGTTTGCGAAGCAAGTTGAGAAATCGAAGTCACAATTTTGCCAATTTGCTGCGAAGATTCGCCCAAACGCTTCATCATTTTCGAGGTAGAGGCGATCGTCAACCGGAGCCCGTTAATGCCTTCGACAGCTCGATCGACCGCCATACCGCCGACTTCAGCCGTTTGAGAAGACTGCTGAGCCACTGTTTCCGCCCGCACCGAAACATCTCGCACGTCACGGATCGAATTCACAATCCGCTCGATTTCGCGCATGATGGCAGATATTTTTGCTGCCTGAATTTCTGCCTGTTGGGTGAGTTGACTGGTATTATTAATCGACTCGCCGGTGGCAGATGTTACCTGTTCGGCTAAAGTTTGAATTCCTGTTACCACTTTCCGCAGAGAACCGATTAAGAAGTTGAAAGAGTCGGCGACAGCACCTAAAACGTCGTTAGTCACTTCCGCCCTGACTGTCAAGTCGCCTTGAGCCGCGCCTTTAATTTCTCCCAACAATTTAAGGACTTGCTGCGTCAGAGAATCAGCTTCAGCTTTACGTTCTGCTGCCAATTTTCCTAGTCGTTCTTCTGCCTCTTTGCGCTCGGTGATGTCAAAGCGGATGGCGATATATTTGACTATTTGGCCGCTGGTATCAAAGATGGGGGAGATCGTCGAATCTACCCAATAAAACGAGCCATCTTTGCGTCGGTTTTTGACTTCCCCTTTCCACACCAAACCGCGAGAAATTTTCACCCACATTTCTTCAAAAAATGATTGGGGATGGTAGCCTGAATTGACGAGGCGGTGGTTGCGGTGCAGGAGTTCTCCCATGCTGTAACCGGAGATTTCAATGAATCGGTCGTTGACGTAGGTAATGATGCCTTGGAGATCAGTTTCGCTGACGATCGCCGATTCGTCTAGGGCATTTTGCCGCGTTTTGAGTTCTTGCAGCAAACGTTCCTGTGCCTCGGCCAACTGCTGCATTCGCTGCTGGGATGCTCTTTGTTCGGTGACATTGCGGCAAACGACTACGCCGCCTTTAAGCGCCCCCGTTTCGTCTTTGAGCGGCCGACCGTTAACTTTCACCCACACGCCGTCAGGCTTGCGTGCGTGGCGGGTGAAAAGGTCTACATCGTCAACTACTTCTCCTCGAACCGTCCGCGCTAAAGGTATTTCGGCTGGGGGATAGGGAGTTACGGTATCGGGCAAGAATAAACCGTATTTTGCCGACCATTCGTTGGGAAGAGTGTCTGTCGCACCCTTGCCAAAGATATCTTCGGCGGCGGGGTTGAATAAAAGAAAATTGCTATTTTCGTCGGCAGCAATTATGCCGTCGCCAATGCTGTTTATTAGCAGTTGCAAGAGATTGCTTTGCTGCCGAAATTGGCCTTCGGATCGGGCTAATTGGGCTGTTGTTTCTTGTAATTGATTAAGTGCCTGTTTGCTTTCGGTAACGTCGCGAGCGACTGCATACATGAGCTTTTGTTCGGTTTCAGGTCGCACTTTCCACGACAGCCACCTGTAGGAACCGTCTTTGCAACGGTAGCGATTTTCATAAGACTTTAATTCGGAGCCGCTGGCTACTTTTTCCGCTTGTTCGAGGGTTGATTGGCGATCGTCTGGATGGACTAAATCGATATAATAGTTGTCTTCGAGTTCAAGCGCCGCGTAGCCGAGTGTCTTTTCCCAAGACGGATTGATGCGCTTGAATTTGCCTTCAAAATCTATAATACAAACCAAGTCTAGGGAAAGGGTAAAAAATCGATCGCGCTCTACTTCTGCTTTTTTGCGATCGGTAATTTCGATCGCCACAACCCCGATACCGATGGGTTTGCCGTCAGATCCGGGCAAAGGAAAGTATGACGCCAGCCAATCTCGCAGGACGCCCGGTTCGTTGAAGAGTGATCCCGACACCTCAAGGTTTAACAACGGTTGGTTGGTGGCGAGAATCTGCTGCAACATCGGCACTTGGGTATCGCTCATTTCGGGTAGAACTTCCCTCACCGTCTTACCGAAGTGTTCGGCAACTGAGACGCCGGTGGTTGCCGCTAATTTCTCGTTGACTTGCACGAAGCGCAACTGCTCGTCAAAAATACACATTGAGGTGGGGGCGGCTGCGAAAAATGCGTCAAAGCGACTTTGACGCACAACTAATTCTCGTTCTAGGGCTTTGCGATCGCTGATGTCACGGCCTTCTGGAATGAGCATCAAGACTTTGCCGCTCTCGTCTGTAATGGGTTTGATGGAGAAGTCAACGGTCGCCACTGCACCGTTGGCAACTAGCACATCCACTTCGTAACGGACTACCTCGCCGGCTGCGGCTGCGGCGATCGCTTCTTGTATCTGTTGCTTGGTTTCCGGGGAAATCTGCCACCACAGGGTTTCGGAAAACGGAGTGCCTATGATTTCTTCGCTCCGAAGGCCTGCGGCGGCCAAGGCTGTTTGGTTGGCTTCCAAAACGGTGCCGTCCGGTTTGAGCAGACCTATGAATTGGAACGATTGGTCGAAAATGGCTCGGAATAGTCTTTCGCGATCGCGCACCATCTCTTCTGCGCGTTTGCGATCGCTGATGTCGCGAGTAACTGTTGCGAACCCCATAGGCTCATCGGTTTCTGGGTGTTTGACTGTAAATAGGGTGAAGTCAACCGGAAAGTCTTCGCCGGTTTGAAAGTTCCTCAAACGGAATTCACCCTGCCAAAAACCGTCTCGCACAGTAGCCGGCACGATTTCTTCTTTGAAAATTTTACCATTTTCTACTGAGAAGAAGTCATACATACTTTTGCTTTTGACTTCTTCAATATTTAGCAATCCTGCTAGTTTCATTCCCGCGACATTCAGGTATGTTGCCTCTCCCTCCATGGTGGCCGTGCCGATAAAATCCGAGCTACTTTCTACGAGCGAAATCAATCTTTGCTTTTCGATTTCGGCTTGCTTGCGCTCCGTGATGTCGTTGTTAGTTTCTAAAATTGCTTTCGGTTTTCCCTGTTCGTCTCGCTGCAAATTCCAGCGACTGAATACGGTAATTTTGGTAGCAGAATTGGTGGTGTCAATTACTTCTCCTTCCCAATAATCCTGCTCTTCTAACTGTGCCGAAATAGCTGCTAAAGGCTGGGGGAAAATGGTGTGCAATAGAGTATGGCTGATTTTCCCCAAGGCTTCTTTTTTTGTCCAGCCGTACATCCGTTCGGCTCCCTGACTCCAATAATTAATCGTGCCGTCCATATCCCGAACGATCAAGGCCTCGCTGGCGAGGTCGAGCATTTGCAAGTTCTGCTGCAAGGCTTGTTCTACGCGCTTGCGTTCTGTAATGTTGCGGGCGATCGTTGAGAGAAATTCAATTTCTCCCTTCTCGGATTTGTGAGCAATAATTACTTGAGAAACTGGTATTTCTTCGCCGTCTAAACTCTGCCAAACTGTCTCGCCACTCCACACCCCGTCCCGGCAAGCTGCGGGGATGCCGACGTTCACAACAGTGTCGATACTTTTGGGGGATGTCAGGTCAGAAATGCTGATTCCGGTTAAATCTGCGTCAGAGCCAACTCCCAACATTTCTCTGGCTGCGCGGTTGATATAAATGGTGCGCTGTTGGGTGTCGGCGATGCCTACCCAGTCTGTTGTGGTTTCTAAAATTGCTTTGAAACGCAATAGTTCTTGTTCAGATTTGCGGCGCTGTGTGATGTCGCGCGCCAAGCCGAGCATTCCTAAAATATTGCCTTCTGCATCCTTGAGGGGCAATTTCTGGGTGTCGAAGGTGTGTACTTTGCCGTCGGCTAAGGTGGCTAAGTCGTTGGAGGCAGGCGCGAGGTGGTTGTCGGCCCGGAAGTTTTGGATTTGGTTCTGGGAATCGGTTTCGGCGTGGAAGTTGGCGAAGATTCGATCGACCGATATGCCGATTTCTGCGTCGTCTTTGCCGATAATTTCTGCTTGAGTTTTGCCGAAGGCGGCGGCGAAACCAGCATTGACTAGGGTGTAGCGCAAGTTTCGATCTTTGACAAAAATGCAGTCTGGCGTAGCATCAATGACTGTTCGCAGCAAGTTTTGGGAGCTTTCTACTTCTGCCAGTGTCTGCCGCAGTTGTTCTTCCATTTCCACGCGATTGGTGATATCTCTAATCGCGGCAACGAGAAATTGTCTGCCGTCGGCATCTACAAAGGTAGATTTTTTGGCGGAGACAAAGCGGGTGTTTCCTGCTGGGTCTGTAATGGTTTTTTGGACTTCGATGCTGGTATTTGTCAACAAAACTAATTCGTCTTTTTCTCGATATTTCTCTGCTTCCTCTTTGGGCAAGAACTGGTCGTAGGATTTGCCAATTAGTTCTTCTCTGCTATGACCGAGGTATTGACAAAAGGCATCATTTAATATGATCCAGCGGTGCTGTTGGTCTTTGACATAAATCGGGTCGGGGATGCTGTTGAGGATGTTGTTTAAGAATTGTTCTGAGGCTTTTAATTGCTCTTGGGCTGCGGTGCGATCGCGAATTTCCTGTTCCAATTGGGCGTTAGTTTGCAGGATCTGCTCGGTTCTTTCATTCACTCGCTGCTCTAGTTCTGCGGTTAGCTGCTGCAATGCGGCTTCTGTCTGTTTGCGCTGGGTAATGTCGCGGCCTTCGGCGAGGATTTGAAATACTTCTCCTGTTTCATTTAACAGCGGCTTAAACGACACGTCAATTACTGTCACATGGTTGTTGGGGCCGGTGATTTCGTATTCTTCGCGGACAAACTTGCCGGCAGAGACTTGTTTAATGTTTGTTTTTAGGCGCTGCTGATTGGTTGGAGATGATGCCCACCCTGGTGTCAGCCAAAATTTCAGCCCCAGCAGTTCTGATGCTTGGAAATCGCCCAATTCTAGCGCCGTCTGATTTGCTTCGATCAGAGTACCGTCTGGCTCCAATAATGCGATCGCTTGAAAAGCTTGGTCAAAAATTGCGTGAAATTGCTGGGTAGTTTCGCTCAGTGCTTGTTCTGTTTCTTTTTTAGAGCTCAGGATTTGCTTGGAACCTACTAAGAATCCGTAGCGGTTGGACAAACTCAAAAAAACGAGTGCCGCCATTACAGTTATCCAATCGAACACACTTTGTGCCACCGGAGAGTGTGGCAGCCCTAGGTATTCGGCGGCGTGGCCGCTGTGGCCGAAAGCGCAGCTCCAAAATATGGCTGCTGTGGCTGTGGCGAAGATGTCGAACCCGAATTGACGGTTTCGCCACAAACCTAAGCTGATTATCCAGGCGATGGCAAAGTAAGACACACAAATGATGCAATTAGCAGTTCCAGCTACCACCGATTGGGAAAAGTCAGGCAATGTCAGGGTGAAAGTCGTTGCGAGCCAGGTATAGAGAAGTTCGATCATAAAATTAAGGATGGGCAAATCGGATGCGGGCGATCGTTAGTTAATATTATTGATGCACAGCCGTTGCAGACTTATCTTTATTGTTGATTTTTACCAGCGTTCGGAATGGGCGATCGCTTCTACATCGACAATCATTAGCAAGCGTCCTTCGGAATTGTACAGACCTTTTAAGAATGGAGCTAGGTCGGGACTGACATCTAGTGCTGAGACAATGCGATCGGGATTGAGAGGTAAAACTCCTTCGACGCGGGAGACGGCTAATCCCAGGCGCATTTTCGAGAACAATCTCACGTCTCGTGGATCGGGCGCTTCTACCACTAAGATGCGGCTGTTTGGGTGGTAGGTGTCAACCGACTCAATACCGACAAACAGTCCAAAGTCTGCTGTTGCTAAGATTTCGCCCCGCAAGTTGGTTAATCCCAGCAAAAATGGCTGGGTGTTGGGAACCAGGGAAATCGGTTGTTCCTTGAGGGAAAGGACTTCCCGCACTGCCTCTAATTCTATGCCGAACAGACTGCCTCCTTGACCGAACAGGAGAAATTGCTTTGTTGCACTTGTCTGATTCCCCCCAGCGGGGGGAGCCGTTATTTTCATGGCTTATTTTTAGTTTCTAGTGTAGCTTACAAATTAAAGTTTTGCTTTGACCCTAAAGCCGATCGCCCATCGAGTTTTTCAGCATCACTTTGGGTGCCTCAAATGTTTCCGTTAAATAAATCCAGGCTGGGCAAATAAGCTGGTTTTTATCATTAAACATAAACTTTTATGGAATTCAAAAACCCAGTTTATTAAAAAAAAAACGGGGTTTGTCGGTATAATGTTTTTTGGGAAGCCGCCGATGGCTTATATTCGGTTTACGCTGAAAGCAGGCGCTGCACTATGTGGACGAGTTGTTGAGGTTCAAAGGGTTTGCTGACGTAAGCGTCGGCCCCTAAATCAGTTCCCCAAGCTTTATCGATCTCGGTGTTTTTATGAGTACAAAATACTACGGGCAATTTGGCAGTTGTGCGATCGCCCCGCAATTCTCTGATCACTTCAAACCCGTTCATTCGTGGCATCACTACATCTAAAACGACCAAAGCCGGAGGGGTTTTGCGGATCAGGGCGATCGCTTCTTCGCCGTCACCTGCCCGCATCACATCCAATCCGGCATCTTGAAGAATGCGGCAGATAATTTCTAGTTCGCTCTTAACGTCGTCCACTACTAAAATTTTGGACATGATTCCCCACTTCCTTGCTGTTATTGACAGCGGACTATGTTTATTTAGAAGCTGACGCGATCGGCGGCGATGAGACTAGACCGCTTTGCGGACAAATTAATGTACTTCCAAATACATTATATAGCCGATCGTAGGGCTGAAGGTTAGCTGTCAGCGATAAAAAGCGATAAAAATTTACTTTACTAACGGAATCGCTCTGAATAAATTAATCGGCAATTAGTAATTGATTCGTGGTAATTCGCTGTTTTGAAACCAACTGCTCTCAGTAGAAAGCTCCCTAGCCAGACCAAAGCCGGATATTCTACGTATTTTTTTTAGCTTGATTCCCAATAATCTAGTTTGGGACAGTGCCTAAATGAGGGTGGCTAAAATATTTAAGTATCGGAAGTAACAGCAATTTAAAAGGAGCTATAGCGGTATTACTACAGGTATTAAAATAAGTTTTTTTCGTTAAAATACAGCACAATATCGCTGAGCAAGCGCTATTATTTAATTAATGATACAAGTCAAATTTTCGGATTGTAACAATGACATTTAAATAATTTTATTGTGTGGGATTTATAATTGGGGGGCAAATTCAATGGATCGCGCGACAGTCCCATTTTACCCAGTAGAGGAGTTTTGGGTTCACCAAAACTGCTACGAGTGGGCGATCGCCATCCTTGAGCTTGATTGTGGGCCCAGCCGAAAAGACTGCTGCAAGATGCCGTCAATCGATTTTAGATTTTAGAATTGAAGAAAGCGCTCCCACTGATAAATCTGGGGGCTGGTGATGAGCAGTCGGAGGTTTTTTCTCGCTTCACGGATGAATCCGGCGGCCCCGGACGACATGGCTTGATTGTCAAATTAGTCGGAGAGAGAGAGACGGCGATCGGCTATAATAAAGGGCTAGAGGAAAAGAACACCGAAAACCCGAAAATATGGTTGCCATCCAAAGAAATCTCAACATTGCCGCCCTAGAAGCAGAATACAGTCAAAAAACACCGCGAGACATTCTCAAATTTGCCCTAGAAAATTTTGACAATATCTCCATTTCTTTCAGCGGGGCTGAAGATGTAGTTTTGATCGATATTGCCTCAAAAATAACCAAGAATTTCCGCGTTTTCACCCTAGACACCGGACGATTGCACTCAGAAACTTATCAGTTTTTGGATCAAGTCAGAAAACATTACGGCATTAAATTAGAAGTAATGTTTCCCGATGCAGCAGAAGTACAAGCCCTAGTAGAAGAAAAGGGATTGTTTAGTTTTTATCAAGACGGTCACAAAGAATGCTGTGGCGTGCGGAAAGTCAAGCCGCTGCGCCGCAAATTGAATACTCTCGATGCTTGGATTACCGGTCAGCGCAAAGACCAAAGTCCCAGTACCCGCAACGGTATTCCGGTTATTGAAGTTGACACTGCGTTCTCAACTCCTGACCATGAATTAATTAAATTCAACCCCTTAGCAAACTGGTCTTCTGCAGAGGTTTGGGAATACATTCGCGCTTTGGATGTGCCTTACAACAAGTTGCACGAACGTGGTTTTGTAAGTATTGGTTGCGAACCTTGTACAAAGCCGGTATTGCCGAACCAACACGAACGCGAAGGTCGCTGGTGGTGGGAAGAAGCGACCGTAAAAGAATGCGGTTTGCACGCTGGTAACGCACAAACCTAGTAGTAAATCACTCAAGGAGTAAGGTGCGCTAGGCTCACCAAACAAATAGTAGGGTGCGCTAGACGCACCTTACTCAAGAATCAATGCACTTCACATAAATCGTAGCCGAAGAATTCGCAATTAAAATAAACACAAATTAAGCTGAGCTGGGCCTAGAACTTTGATAGAATGAGCAACATTCAGAAAAGTTTTTAAAGTAGGTACTATATGCTCGCATCAACTAGCGAATTGCTGAACACGGCCTTGAGAAGTGGTTATGCGATCGGCGCTTTTAACGTCTACAACCTCGAAGGAGTAAAAGCCGTCATCAATGCGGCCGAAGCGCTGCACAGTCCTGCTATACTGCAACTTCACCCCAGTACCCTCCAATACGGAAAATCGCCTTTAGTCGCGCTGTGCATCAAAGCGGCTCGCAAATCTTTAATGCCGATCGCAGTACACTTAGATCACGGCCCCTCAGAAAAAGACATTCACCTCGCCCTAGCCGCCGGCCTCAAATCAATTATGGCAGACGGTTCTTTTTTGCCATACGAACAAAACTTAATATTTAGCCGGGAAATGACTAAATTATGCCACGCTAACGGTGCGGCAGTTGAAGCAGAAATCGGCAGAATTAGTGGCCGGGAAGAAGGTTTGACAAGCGAGGAGAAAGCCGCAAGGATGACCGATCCGGTAGCAGCAGTAGAGTTTATCAAAGAAACTAAGGTGGATTTTTTAGCCGTAACAATTGGTAACGTTCACGGCAAATATTTGAGCGAACCGAAACTCGATTTTCCGCGTCTGGCCAAAATCCGGGCTGCTGTTTCAGTGCCGTTAGTGATGCACGGTGCTAGCGGTTTGCGGGAGTCAATGATTCATCAATGTATTAAATTGGGAGTCTCTAAATTTAATGTGAATACGGAAATTCGCGAAGCTTATATGGACGTGTTAAAAAGTAGCATTTCTGAGGCAGATCCGGATTTGTTGGAAATAATGGAAAAAGCTATCGATGCCATGCAATCGGTCATTTCTGACAAACTGCAACTTTTTGGTTCTGTCGGTAAAGCTTATTTGCATCATTCTCCCTACAGGAATGACTTAACCGCAAAGAGTACCAGCAACAAACAAACAAGCGGCAACCAATCAAGTTTCGATCAAATGTTAAAGCCTGTGTATAGTGAGGCTTTCTGTCTTCTTGTGAAGTAAAAAAAAATTAAAGTCCTGACTGCGAACCAGTTTTTATATCATGTCCGATCGAGTTACCGCGATTAAAAGGGCGGGTTTTTGAGATTGTCAATTATTGGCAGATATTTTTCGTAAACCCGCCCCTACCGTATTAGGGGTAATCGACCGGACATACTATTAGTCAGGACTTCAGTCTTCTCTAACCGTTTAAAAATCGATCGGGATCGATGCCAGATTCCCGCAGCCGCCGAATTAAAGACTGCAATTGAGCTTCCGCTTGTTGAGCCCTAGATTCCGCTGACTCTGCCCGCGGCCGTTGCTGTTCCGCTTCAGTCAGAATCCAATTGCCATCAACATCATACCAGCGCAACCACAGTCGATCGATTCCCTGAAACTCCCCTTGCCACAAACCCAAGCCCAAACTTAGGCCAGCAATCCACACTCGCGGATCGGGCAATTCTAATTCTTGATAGTGTCCGCCCTTCAATTCAAAGACTCGCAATTTGTTAGTATAGCGGCTGAAAACGGCATAAACAGGAACCCGCAAAATTTGCTCGTAAACCTCCCATTTTCTCGGCGGTTCCTCCTTCGTCTCGGCCTCCAAAACTTGCCCGTTACCCGCAGTGTTTCCCGACTGAGGTGGCAACTTTTCTTCATCGGTATTGTCGCCTAAATCTTCTTTTTCCGTTCCCGGCGAAAGCAGTTCTACAATTACAAAAGGATTCACGCCTTCCTGCCAAGTAACATAACTCATCCGCAGTTCGGAGCGATCGTAAAGTCGGGGAACTCCCACAACTCCAAACTAATCCGGCAGCTTGTGCCACAAAGTGTGATGCACGTCATAATAAAGGTTCATGTCGGTGCCGCTAAATATCTCAGAAGCCGGATAATTCCGAGGGCGAAACGTCAGGCTCAACAACTGCGGCTGCAAATCGTGAAATTCGTCAGGCAAACCAGGTTCCTCCGGGTCTTCGCTAGGTAAATCGTACATCGTCGGCAGCGTTTCTCTGGGCGATCGCGGCGGATCGGTTTGCGGCACAGGATATTTAAAAGGAAACATATAATATTGAGCAATGACTCCATTTATGCTAACATCATGGGAACATCCCAATGATGCTTTCACAGGAGTGCAAGCCGGAGAGCTAGAAGCGAGATATATCGGCTTTGCTGTGCGGGACGAGGGCACTCCTAGAAAGCGATTTTAACAAAAATGGGATGATTCCCTTTTCTTCGTCTCTTCTGTGAAGTTAATCTAAAATCTAAAATCTAAAATCTAAAATCTAAAATCGACTGATCCGAAATTCTGCACTATGATCGACATTCCTCAACTGATTGCTCAAGAACTTTCCATTAATCTGTCTCAAGTAAACAATGCTCTGGAACTTTTTGCAGAGGGAGCAACAATTCCGTTTATTGCCCGCTACCGCAAAGAACGCACGGATTTGCTGAATGAAATTCAGTTGCGGGATATCTCCGATCGCTTCACCTATCTGACGGAAATTGAAGAGCGCAAAAAGTCTATTTTAGATACGATTAGCTCTCAGGGGAAACTCACTGAAGAACTGCAAGCTAAAATCGAATCGTGTTTGCAAAAAAACGAACTCGAAGACCTTTATCTGCCTTACAAACCCAAGCGGCGGACGCGAGCGACAATTGCTAGGGAAAAAGGTTTGGAACCGCTGGCAGAATTTATCAAGTCTCTGAACTTACCGACGGCTAAACCAGCAGACTTGGATGCGGAAGCTGCTAAATATATTTCGGAAGAAAAGGGAGTGAAGACAGCAGAAGAAGCTCTCAAAGGTGCTGCGGATATTTTGGCGGAAGCGGTTTCGGAAAAAGCAGAATTGCGGGCTTATTTGCGAGAATTTTTGATGAAAACAGGAGTTTTTGTCTCGAAAATTAAAGAGGATTTCCCGGAAGGAAGCACTAAATTTGAAATGTACCGCAATTACCAAGTTGCAGCGAGAAGCGTTCAGTCGCACAATATGTTAGCGCTGTTTCGCGGAGAAACGGAAGGGGTTTTAGATTTGGAATTGGCTTTTGATGAATCCGCCGTGATGGCTTATTTGGAAGCTCAAGAAATTAGAACTAGGATACCGTTCGTTAAAGAGTTTTATCGATCGACTTTGAAGGATGCCTTCAACCGACTGATGAAGACTTCGTTAATTACAGAAGTGCGATCGCACAACAAAGCCGTCGCTGATATCGAGTCCATCGCCACTTTTGAAACCAACCTGCGCGAGTTGCTGCTGTCGGCGCCGGCGGGAATGAAACCCACATTGGCGATCGATCCGGGATTTCGCACGGGGTGCAAAGTTTCCGCCCTCGATGAAACCGGGCAATTTTTAGAATATCAAGCAATTTTCCCCCACCAAGCGGCCGCTCAGCGACAACAAGCGGGTAAAATTGTCAAGCATTTAATTGAAAAATATAAAATTGAATTAATCGCGATCGGCAACGGTACAGCTTCCCGCGAAACAGACGAATTTGTTTCGGAAGTTTTGGCCCAAATGGACAGGAAACCGATTAAAGTCATGGTGAATGAATCCGGTGCATCGATTTATTCAGCAAGCGAAGTGGCGATCGCCGAATTTCCCGATCTCGACATCACCGTCCGCGGCGCAGTCAGCATCGGACGGCGCTTGCAAGACCCCCTCGCCGAACTCGTGAAAATCGACCCGAAATCAATAGGAGTCGGTCAATACCAGCACGACGTTGACCAAAAACTGCTCAAAAAGAAACTCGATGAAACAGTCGAAAGCTGCGTTAATTATGTCGGAGTTGACTTAAACACAGCATCCAAAGAACTGCTGACATTTGTATCGGGAATGACGGCAACAGTTGCCAAAAATATCGTTAATTACCGCAACGAAAACGGCGCATTTAAAAATCGCCGTCAACTCCTGAAAGTTCCCAAACTCGGCCCAAAAGCTTTTGAACAAGCAGCCGGGTTTCTCCGCATTCGCGGCGGAGAAAACCCCCTAGACAATACAGCAGTTCATCCCGAAAGTTATCCTGTAGTGCAGGCGATCGCCAAGGATTTAGACTTGCCGCTGACAGGAATAACACAAATATCGGAAAAAATCAAGACTGTAAACATCAAGAAATATGTCACTGAAAAAGTCGGTGAACCAACACTCCGAGACATTATTTCCGAACTAGAAAAACCCGGAAGAGACCCGCGCGCCGAGTTTAAATATGCCACTTTCCAAGCAGGGATCAAAGAAATCTCCGATTTGCAAGTTGGGATGGAATTAGAAGGCATAATCACGAATGTAGCTAACTTTGGAGCCTTTGTTGATGTGGGAGTGCACCAAGATGGTTTGGTTCACGTTTCTCAATTAGCCGATCGCTTCGTAGATGACCCCAAACAGATTGTTAAAGTCGGACAAGTTGTGAAAGTGCGGGTTTTGGAGGTGAATGAGAAGTTAAAGCGGGTTAGTTTGACGATGAAGCTGCAAGAAAAACCGCAACCGCAAAATGGCAATAGCGCCAGGCTTCCGGCCCCGCGCCGACGTTAAAACTTTGGGGAAAGGTGAAAAAGGGCGATCGAACCGCGAAGACGCGTTCGGCGAAGCCGTTCCCGTAGGGTAGGACACGAAGGAAGAGAAAAGAAGGAGAAGTTGGTAATTGCTATTTTTTCTTGCTAGCTTTCCAAGTGCCACCGTAGAAGTAAAAAGGATTGTTTTTACTTACGGATTCCCAACATTTAAGACACAAAAAAAACCACTGCCCCGACTCGTCATACCGGGCGCGGTAGAGAGTCGGGGCAGATTGGGAACAACGATCGCAATATTTGATTCTGATTGCCCTGGCCATTGTTACTCAGTTTTAAACAATAACGGATTCTTGAGGGCGGGCGAATATCATGCGGCCGGCGCTTGTTTGCAGGGCGCTGGTGACTACGACTCTGGCTTCGCCGCCGACATAGCTGCTGCCTGCTTCTACGACAACCATTGTGCCGTCATCCAAGTAACCGATTCCCTGAGAGGGTTCTTTGCCTTCTTTGCGGATTTTTAGTTCGATCGTATCTCCCGGCAAATAAGTCGGGCGCACCGCATGAGTCAAATCGTTGATATTCAAAACTGGCAGTTTTTGGACGGTAGCTACTTTCGATAAGTTGTAATCGTTGGTGAGCAAAATGCCGTCGATCTCCAAAGCGAACCGGACTAATTTCGCATCGACTGTGGCAAGATCTTCGTAGTCAGCCGAGTGAATTTGAATCCGTTCTGGATATGTTTCTTTGATGCGGTTGAGTACATCTAAACCTCGGCGTCCGCGCACTCGCTTTTGATCGTTGGCGGAATCAGCTACCAGTTGCAGTTCTTGGAGTACGAATTGCGGCACGATAATTTGACCTTCGAGGAAACCTGTTTCTAGCAAGTTTTCAATTCGGCCGTCAATAATGCAGCTAGTATCGACAACTTTGGCAGTTGCTGGTTTGAAAGTACCTTCGGCTAGCAACACCGTGTCAAAGCTTTTGGGGTTGATCAGGCGCAAGAAAGCGCGGCCGTGGGTGTCTGTTAAACTGACGCCTGTGAAGCCGAACATGACGCTACCCAAGACTGCGACTAAAGGTTTGATGAAGCCGAACTCGCGGGGTATGGGCAGTAGGAACAGCGGAGCCAGCATTAAGTTCGCTACTAGCAGTCCGATGATTAAGCCGATCGCCCGCGTCAGCAGCATCTCCACTGGCATATCGCGGACTTGTTTTTCCAGACGGCGATAGGTTGTTTGAGCCACTAATCCCATCACGAAGCCGATTAATGCTCCAAAAGAACCTAGTACAGAACTTAAGCCTTGTATATTTGTAACTTGCAGCAGCAGATTGCTCGGCAGGAGTTCGACTCCGTAATAGCCGATGCCTCCGCCTGCGATTATGAATGAGATTATTATGATTGCGTCTAGCATTAGTTCTAGGTTAATGAATTTATTCCTATTATATCTTTCTAGTGCTGATACTTGTTTTCATGCTTTGGTCGGATATCGCTATCTTTACTGAAGGCTTTTCATAAACTTATATTTCGCCGTTGTACCCTTTGGGGGATGTGCCAGGGAGCCACTCGGAATTTACCACGCCCCGCCCCAAGCAGGCACGAGGTGCGAATAGACCGCCCTGCGGGCTTTTGGGGAATTTTGGCTGCTCAAAATCGGTACGAGGTTAAATTAAAAGAGCCGTAGCACGGGCGAGGGCGGGACGCCATCGTTCGCAGCGCTTTTTTGGTAAGAAAATGTCATAATATACATAATTATTCATGATTGTTTAATTAAAACTTTAGATTTGAAGTTGCGCTTTCGGCTTGAGATGTAATGAACCCTCCCACAGATTATTTAACATTTGAATTAAAAAAAAGTGTGCTAGCAGCAAATTCCGGGATTCCTAGTTCGGCTTACCTGCATATACCTTTTTGTCGCCGCCGCTGTTACTACTGCGATTTTCCGGTTTTTGTGGTGGGCGATCGCAAAAATGGCGATAATTCCGGGACAATTGTGCAATATGTTGCTGTACTGTGTCAAGAAATTCAAGCAACTAAAAATTTAGGCGCATCTCTGAAAACAGTTTTTTTTGGTGGTGGCACGCCTTCGCTGCTTTCTGTCAGTCAGTTGAGCAATATTTTAGAGACTCTCGACGGCAAATTTGGGATTGCTGCTGAGGCGGAAATTTCTATAGAAATAGATCCCGGTACGTTTACTTTAGAACAGTTGCGGGGATATGCAGCGGCGGGAGTAAATCGAGTGAGTTTGGGAGTGCAAGCTTTTCAGGATGAATTGCTGCAAGCTTGTGGGCGATCGCACTCTGTCGCTGATATTTTTGAAGCAGTGGAAATAGTGCGATCGGCTGGTATTGTCAATTTCAGTTTAGACCTAATTTCGGGACTGCCTCACCAAACTTTACAAAACTGGGAAGCTTCCCTGAAATCGGCAGTGGAAATTAGCCCGACTCACCTGTCGAGTTACGACTTAATTGTTGAGCAGGGAACTGCTTTCGGGCGCTACTTTGAAGCAGGCGCGCAGCCGCTACCAGCAGATGAAACCGCTGCTGGAATGTACCGTTTGGCGCGGGAAATTCTGACGGGGGCTGGATACGAACATTACGAAATTTCTAATTACGCTCGCGATGGCTATCAGTGCCGCCACAACCGCGTTTATTGGGAAAATCGCCCTTATTACGGTTTGGGAATGGGGGCGGCGAGTTACGTGGAAGGCCGGAGGTTGACTAGGCCTCGCAAAACTCAAGAATATTATCAGTGGGTGCGATCGATCTCTGGCCTCAATTCCCCAGCTACTCCACAAATTGGGGGGGAAACCCAGCCAGATATTTACCCAGGAATTGAGCAAAATTTTCCCGTCTCAGAAAATGACCTTTTGTTAGAAACGCTGATGCTAGGTTTGCGTTTAGCAGAAGGAGTTAGCCTGTCGGCGCTGACTGAAAAGTTTACTCAGCAAACGGTTGATAAAATTGGGCATTGTTTGCAGCCCTACTGGCAGCAAGGATTGGTGGAAATTATGACGGATGATAAGGCGATTCCCTACGGGATAGCTCCGCTTCACGCAACTTTAGGCGAGGCCTCGAAACTGCCGCTTTCGGGCAATTTGAGGTTGAGCGATCCTGAAGGTTTTTTATTTTCTAATACAATTTTAGCCGATTTGTTCAGCAAGTTAGGCGAGGATAATTAGCTCTGTCTGAGGAAGTATATCCCCAGCAAGCGCGATCGGCCCTAAAGCCGGGGCCGCCAATGCGCTCGAAAGGAAATTTAATTGCTCCCTAGCTTGATAATCTAAAAAATAATATATTTTCTATCGATCCCTAAACAAATCTTAAAGGTGAACTAAGCCTTGAGATAGACGCAACAACAGCACTCCAGCCGTCATACTTAAGACTGAACATTTAAAAAGTAATTTAATGAACACTTTAACTATCGAACGCAACCAAACCCAAAACCACCACTGCCTTGTAATTAGCGAGCGCGGGTGCAATCCGGCTTCCAAGTGTAATTTTTGCGGTCACTATCAACAGGCAAGAGGTTCAGTTGGTCACTGTCAATTGTTGAACGCACCTGTTAAGGGAGGATGGAAATCTTGCGCTTTAGCAAGGCCGGCTTTTGCACCTTCTTGGGAATACGTGGAAGGCGCTGATGTTTCCCCAGCGAAATTTATTAATTAACCCAAACTATGTAAAAAAAATGTATAAAAAATTGTGTTTTAACTGGTAATATGCTATATTATGCTTAGGCCCGTCGCCGATAGCTCGCACAATTGCACAAACAAGTTAAAAAAATGAATTTGACACTAAATCAGGTAATTTCCGAAGGTGATACGCGCATTTTGTGTTGGTATCTTAATAATACTAGCAAAGTGCAAATCGCTCGAATTACAAATATTCCTAATTGGTATTTTGAGCGGACAGTGTTTCCGGGGGAACGTTTTTTGTTTGAAGCGCTGCCGGAAGCTCAGTTAGAAGTTTGCAGGAGTGCGGATACGGGTGGTATAGTGTGCGAGCGAATTTTGTGCGATCGGCTGCGAGTTGAAGAATTAAGCACGGCTGATTAAAGATAATTCCTGAGACTTACCAACGAGAGGTAGAAACCCGGTTTTTTTTCAGAAACCGGGTTTCTCTGTATGATTAGAAAAACTCCGTTCGCGATCGCACTTGCGACATCACAAAGCCCATGTCTTCGTAGATTTCTCGTTACTAAGCCCAAAATTCGTATAAACTCACATCTTGCACCATTCTCGCTTAACAGGCTCTCCGGCCTGTTCCACAAAGAGTAGATTTTCTTGTGGAACAGGCCGGAGAGCCTGTTCCTAAAAAGCTTATTGACAATGGTGCAACATCTTAGTATAAACCGGGATTCTCGCCACCCCATGCGTCAGCCCTGAAACTGTCGCAAATGTTAATCTAAGTTAAATTATAAAAAATCCACCACTGTTTAATACTAAAACCCGATGTCCCTCACCGAACAAATCCTCTCCCAACTGCCAGGAGACGCCCTCGGAGGCCTGAGAAAAGTCGATCGACTCTGGGAAAACCTCAAACAAAACACCGCACCAACACCCCAAACAGTCAAACACAGCCAACAACCCCTCGAAACCCTCGACTTCGACATAGTTATCGGCGGCGGAACCCTAGGAATATTAATCGGTACAGCCTTAGCCGTGCGGGGTTGGCGAGTAGCCTTGATAGAACGCGGCACCCTGCGAGGCCGCGATCAAGAATGGAACATTTCTCGCAAAGAATTAGACGCATTCTTAGAACTAAATCTGCTATCTGTTGAAGAGATAGAAAAAGCCATAGCCACCGAATACAACCCAGCCCGCATCAGCTTTGCCAACACCCCAGACATTTGGGTGCGCGACGTACTCAACATCGGAATAGACCCAGTTTATCTCCTAGAAACCCTGAAACAGCGATTCCTCCAAGCTGGAGGAAAGCTATTTGAAAATACACCATTTAAAACAGCAACCATTCACCCAAATGGAGTCCTTGTAGAATCGGCAAATACCGATACGCAACCTGCTACAAATTTATTTAAAACCAGATTATTATTAGACGCAATGGGACATTTTTCGCCCATTGTCCGCCAAGCTAGACAAGGGAAAAAACCCGACGCCGTATGTTTAGTAGTCGGCAGTTGCGCTCAAGGATACCCCAAAAACGACACGGGCGATATATTTGCATCCTTCACCCCAATGCAAAATCAGTGCCAATATTTTTGGGAAGCATTTCCAGCCAGAGACGGCCGCACCACCTACTTATTTACCTACATAGACGCCGACACAGAAAGATTCAGTTTAGAAACATTATTTGAAGAGTATTTGCGCTTGCTTCCCCAATATCAAAACGTCGAACTCGAACAGTTAAAATTCCAAAGAGCACTCTACGGATTCTTCCCCTGCTATCGCCAAAGTCCTCTCAAAACGCCTTGGAATCGCATACTCCCAGTCGGAGACAGTAGCGGTAGCCAATCTCCCCTCAGCTTCGGCGGTTTCGGCGCAATGGTACGCCACCTCAAACGCTTGACTCTAGGAATTGACGAAGCTTTGACAAGCGACAGTCTCAGCAAAAATTCCCTCGCACTTTTGCAACCCTACCAGCCGAATCTATCTGTCACCTGGTTGTTTCAGCGTTCGATGAGTGCTGCGATGAATCAAAAAATAGACCCCAATCAAATCAATCAACTTTTGGCTGCCGTATTTCAGGTAATGGAAGAGTTGGGAGAACCGGTACTCAAACCGTTTCTTCAAGATATCGTGCTGTTTCCGGCTTTGTCCCAAACCCTGTTTAAAACAGCAATTAGCCATCCCGGATTAGTTATGAAAATTATCCCGCAGGTTGGAATAGCTAATTTGATCGATTGGATGGTTCATTATGTGAATTTAGGACTTTATACGGGATTGCAGCCTTTGGGAAAAGCCGTAGAACCGCAGGTGAAAAATTTACCACCGGAACAGCAATACTATTTTCACCGATTAGTTGAAGCGTGGCAATACGGCGCTGGAGGCGATTATTAAGTGATAAATTGTGGCA
>NZ_JAUBTV010000008.1:81351-151876 GCF_036705145.1 Microcoleus sp. B5-D4
CGGGCATCTTGCCCGTGGCAAATATATGAACAGGCTTTCCGGCCTGTTCCACAACACAATATAATTTATTGATTCATTAATTAATTAATTAATTAATTAATTAATTAATTAATTAATTGTGGCACGGGCATCTTGCCCGTGGCAAATATATGAACAGGCTTTCCGGCCTGTTCCACAACACAATATAATTTATTGATTCATGAATTAATTAATTAATTAATTGTGGCACGGGCATCTTGCCCGTGGCTAATATATGAACAGGCTTTCCGGCCTGTTCCACAACACAATATAATTTATTGATTCATGAATTAATTAATTAATTAATTGTGGCACGGGCATCTTGCCCGTGGCTAATATATGAACAGGCTTTCCGGCCTGTTCCACAACACAATATAATTTATTGATTCATGAATTAATTGTGGCACGGGCATCTTGCCCGTGGCTAATATATGAACAGGCTTTCCGGCCTGTTCCACAACATAATTATATATGAACAGGCTTTCCGGCCTGTTCCACAACATAATTATATTAGTTGTGAGTTATGAAGGAGCTATAACTGCTAAAGCTTGGGGAATCACTCGAAATTTTGCAGGCGTGTAAGTTGTGATTTCACCGTCAGTATTAATGGGACGGCGTTTGCTAGTATTAACCTCAAATTCTTGAGCGTGCAAGGCGCGAACGTTAGGCGAACTGGTATAATTTCCTTGCCTCATAGCCGGCAGCAAACCCAGGATTTCCCACCAGTTTTTTGTTTCCAAACTGTACAAATCCAGTCGCTTGTCGTCGATGGTGGCATCCTCGGCAACTGTCATCCCACCTCCGTAATAGCGGCCGTTGCCAATGGCAATTTGAATAGTTTTAACCTTAAAAGATTGGTTTTTTACCTTAATTTCTGCTCGAAACGGTCGCGCTGACAAAATTGTCTGCAAAGCAGTAAAAGCATAAGCTAAAACTCCCCAGCGCTGCTTGACGTTTTTAGTCAGCCGCTGGGTAATTTGCACGCTTAGTCCCAAACTCGCCACATTAAAAAAATGTTGGCCGTTAACCCAACCCAAGTCTATTAGCCGAACTTTATCGCTGGCAATTACTTGACAAGCTGCTGATAAATCTGTAGGAATTCTCAGAGTACGGGCTAGGTCGTTAGCCGTTCCCATGGGCAAAATACCCAAGGGTAACTTGGTGTCTATCAAACCTTCTATGGCGGCGTTGAGAGTGCCGTCGCCACCGCCAATTATTACTAATTCGACTCGATTTTGGTAGCGGCGAATAGTGTCGGAAAGTTCGTGGGCGTGGTCGGTAGATTCTACCATTAACTCAAAACCCAGTGCTTCTAATTTTACAGTGGCTTGAGATAATAGCTTTTGCCCTTTTCGGGAGTGCTGGTTTACTAAAAGTAGAGCTTTCTTCATTTGTTAATTTTTAATTAGGAATATTGCGTATTTTAAATTACAAAAAGTATAGCTTGATGCCTTAACTGCATGAAATTAATGCTTTACTTCCATTTTACCAGTTATGATGGATTGACAAAAATGTTAAAAAATGGATAAATGTAGCAAAAGATTCCTAAAAAGTAGCTCCCTCCCGCTCTGACCTAGCAGCAAAAAACCTCGCTTCTCGATCGCCACTAAATTAAAATCATGTCTAACTTTTTAGAACAAGCGCAAGTCGCTGCCGATCGCCAAAACTGGCCTGGGTTAGTCGAATGCTTGCAGCAAGTGACAGCCGACGGTAGCAAGCCGCAGGAACAACACATTTTAGAGCAAGCTGTCAGTTTAGCAATAGAAGCCTTAAAATGGGGCGATTTTCAAGACCGCTGGGAAATTGCTAAAGTATTGCCAAATCTGGGAAATGGCGCGATCGCACCTTTAATTGCCGTGCTCGAAGACGAAGACGCAGACACCGAGCCCCGGTGGTTCGCCGCCCGCATCCTCGGAAAGTTCGTGAAGCGAAGCTATCCGGTAGGGAATCGCCCGGAAGTGATTCAAGCTTTAGTAGAATTAGTCAAAAATTCCGACGAAGAATTGAGCCAAATCGCCGCCGAAACCCTAGGGAATTTCGGCCCAACAGCTATAGAATCCCTCGCAACTCTCCTACTCCAAGAAGACTCGCGACAGTTTGCCACAGCAGCACTCGCCCAAATTCGGCGCACCGAAACCATCCCACCGCTGTTGAGCGTAGTCGGAGACTCTCAAGTTGGGGTGCGAGCAGCCGCAATCGAGGCCCTGAGTAGCTTTCACGATTCCCGCATCCCGCCGGTACTGGTAGCAGCACTCAAAGATCCGGCGACAGCAGTCAGAAAAGAAGCCGTGCGAGCTCTCGGCGCGCGCGCCTATTTAGATGCAGAATTAGATTTAGTTAACTTGCTCAAACCTTTGCTTTCCGACATTCGATTAGAAGTTTGTCAGCAAGCGGCGATCGCGATCGGGCGAGTGAAAACCGATGCTGCAGCGGCTGCTTTATTTGAATTGCTGCGATCGCCAATAACTCCGGTTGAATTGCAAATCGAAACTGTGCGCGCCCTAAGCTGGATGGAAACTGCAACGGCTTTAGCATATTTACATCACACATTAATGGCGCAAGTTAATAACATAAATTATACCGTTTGTCAAGAGATAGTCACTGTTTTAGGGCGAGTAGAAAAGCCGGAATTAAAAACTGCTGCTGCTGAAATTCTGATTGATTTGCTGAAAACAAATCATCCGGCCCTGCAGGAGGCCGTCAGCAAAAAATTGTTAGCTTTAGGTTTAGGAAAATTAGGAGATATGAGAGGGCTAGATGCTCTAATTTCAATGTTGGGCGACGAAGACAGCAGCGTCAGGCTGCACTGCATGGCAGCGCTCAAACAGCTAGGTGCTGCCGAGGCTAGGCAGAAATTAGAAAGCTTAGTTAAGCAAGACAATCTCGAACCAAGATTGAAACAAGGAATTGCGAGCGCCCTGCAAGAATGGCAATAAAATCAAGAGCGAGCTGATTTGCGGAGAACATTTAAATATAGGGTGCGCCATCAACACCTTACCTAGAACTTAAATATTGAATTTTGAACTCGATAACTGAAAAATCAAAACTTTAGCTGTGCTCAATTGGCAGCCGCACTCCGAAAGTCGAGCCTAGTCCTTCCCCAGGACTTTCGGCCCAGACACTGCCGCCGTGGAGTTCCACGAGATGGCGGACGATCGCCAATCCCAGTCCCAGCCCGCCGTAATTGCGCGTAGAAGTGCTGTCAGCTTGGCGGAAGCGATCGAACACAAAGGGCAAAAACTCCTTGCTGATGCCAATTCCCGTATCGCTGACAACGATCGAAACAGAGTGAACCGGAGACGGCCCAGACAAGATAGCGCCACCCGCTGCTCCCGGTTCCCCATCCTCCGAAAGCCTTATTTCCACGCGACCCGACGGCGGCGTAAACTTAATAGCATTCGAGAGCAAATTAGACACCACCTGCTGCAAACGAGTAGCATCGCCCCTCACCAAGCTCACCCCTTCGCCACAAAAACTCACCAATTCAATGCCCCTAGCTTCAGCATCAGGGCTCAGCGCCTTCACCGCCGTTTCTACAATCCGCGCCAAATCCACCGGGAACAGCTTCAAACACACTTTGCCACTCACAATCCGGGAAACGTCCAGCAAATCCTCTATCATCTGAGTCTGCAATCGCGCGTTTCGCTCAATAGTCTCCAAACCCACAGCCGTTTTTTCGGCACTCATCTGGCGCTGCCGCAGCATCTGCGCCCAGCCCAAAATGGCGTTCAGAGGCGTCCGCAACTCATGAGAAAGCGTTCCCAAAAACTCGTCTTTAATCCGGTTGGCCTCGGCTGCTTCCCGGTAAAGCCGCGCATTGTCGATCGCCACCGCCGCATCCCGCGCCAAATCCTCCAGCAAAACCAAATCCTCCTGCCCGCAGCGGCGGCCCGACTCTCCGCACAGCAACGAAATCGCTCCCAGCGTCCGCCCGCGAGCGATCAGCGGCACGCAGATTGCCGACAGCACCTGGGATTGGGATCGCAGCACCAACTGCAGTTCCCTGTCCGGCACAACCGCCTCGATCACCCATTCCGGTATTTCTGGGTAGAGCTTCGACTCACCAGTCCGTAGCACCTTTGCTACTCCGTGCCGTCCCTGGGGGTCTAGCGGCATACGCCGATCGATTTGCCACAGCAGAGCGACTTTGCTCGGATCTGAGTGAGCAACTGCTTGCAAGCGGATCGAGCCGTCGGCATCGAGCAAATGCACACAGCACCAATCCCCCAACCCCGGTACTGTTAAATCTGCCAAACCTTGCAGCGCCTTCTCGTAATCCAGGGAAGCCGACGACAGCAAAGCCAAAGCTTGAGCGTTAAAATAGGCTGTTTGGGCCGATCGCTGGCGATCGTCAATATCAGTACAAGTCCCGAACCATTTGAGAATTTTCCCCTCAGCGTCCCGCACGGGCAATGCCCTGCCCAGATGCCAGCGGTAAGCTCCGTCAGATGCCCGTTTAAAGCGGTATTCCACCTCGTAAGTCTTCCCTGTCTCGACCGAGATCTTCCAGCTTTCTACAGCATCTTCCACGTCATCTGGATGCAAAACTGGCTGCCACCCCCAGCCTTGAGTTTCCTCCAGCGTCAAGCCAGTATATTCAAACCAGCGCTGGTTGTAGTAGTCGAGCCAGCCGTCGGGTCTGGCAGTCCAAACTATTTGCGGGATGGCTTCAGCGAGGACGCGGTACAACTGTTCGCTGGCTTCGGCTTGGCGACGAGCGGCCTGTTCCCGCGCCAATGCCCAATTCCGCTGTTCTTCGGCTTCTTTGCGAGCGGTGATGTCGCTAATTACGCCGATCCATTTGCAGGGATTGCCTTGTTTGTCAAGCACTGCTTTGCCCCGATCGATCCAATGGAGCAAGCCACCCCGTTGGCACTGAACGCGGTATTCCTGAAAAAATGGGGCAGCAGAACTGTCTGGCGCACTCAAATACCGATCGACTGCGGCCAAAACTCGATCGCGGTCGATCGGGTGCAAGATACTGTTCCAAGCTGCTCTTGTCCTCGGAAATCCGCCTTTTGCGTACTCCAAATGTTCGTCTACGTGACCGAACCACAGCACGATCCCGGTCTCGATATCCCATTCGTAAATCAAATCACTGGCACTTTCTGCTGCAATCCTAAACCGCTCTTCAGACTGTCGCAGCACTTCCAGAAACTTAAAGCGTTCAGTCACGTCCAAAACCAGAGACAGCACCGATACCAACTGTCCCGAATCGCTGTAAAAAGCCGAATTGTACCACTCGCAGTTTACCAACGAACCCCTCTTATTATAATTGCGGTTGCGAACTACATTGCAGCAATTTTCGGGTTTTTTTAAACTATAAATTGCAGATTCTACCTCTGACAAATCGCCCTTAGAAATAAAGTTCCATTCGCTAAAATGCTTGCCTAAAACTTCTATTTTTTCCCACCCAAAAATCTTCTCGGCCGCCGGCGACCACCCGCTGAGACGAAAATTTTCATCCCACTCAATCACCGCTAGGGGCGTATTTTCAAAATGAGAAGTGAGTTTTTGCAGCGCCTCGCGCAGGGAGGCTTCTACTTGCTTGCGATTAGTAATATCGCCAAAAGAAATAGCAATGCCGTCGCCCAATTTAACAGTCATAATCCGAAACCACCCGACAATGCCTTCGTTGTTGTAATAAATCTCGGTATCAAGGGGAATTCCTGTTTCTACAACTTGGACGTAACGGTCGAACAAACCGCTATCTTTATGGCCTGGCAGCACTTGCAGCAATCGCTTGCCGGTTAATTCTTCAGGAGTACGGTGTTGCATTTTGGCCGCTGCGGGATTGACGTATTCCCATTCAAAATCCACAATTGTGGATTCGTCGCGGATGCTGCGGAATACGTTAAATCCGTCTAGAGATAATTCCTGAAAAACGCGGAAGCGTTCTTCGCTTTCTTGCAGCTTGCCTACAGTGTCAAGCAGGAGATCCTCGACTCGCTCGCGCTGCGTTATTTCTGCAAGCAATTGCTGGTTAATTTGCTGGAGTTCGGTTGTGAGGGAGGGGACGGAATTTTTAATAGCAGAGTCGGCTTGCAGTCGATCGACCTTTTCAGTTTCCAGCGCCGTATTTCCTGGTAAAAAGGCCGCCCCAGCCAAAGCCAACACTTGAGGAACCCAGGGTATCAGGGACGCTACAGCCCACAAAGAGATGATAGCGGTAACGACGGCGATCGAACTTGACAGCCAGTAGCTGGGATGCACCAGCATCCAAACTTGCATCAAGTGAGTTGTCCCGCCGCAGAAAAACCAGGCTCCCAATAGGAGAAACCCCTTGCTCAACGGCACGTCTCGCTGCTTCCGGGCATAGTATGTCAGAAGTGCTGGAATTGAATAATAAGCCAAGGCAATTAACACATCGCTGACCGCGTGCAGTCCCATCAACTGGGGTTGCCACTGGCAACAGCCATCTTGGGGAATAAAATTGTGGTTAAATGACATAATCTTAATAAATGGCAGCATTTCGGCTTTCCTGTGCGATCGATCCTAGTTGCACTTGTGTTGCTGACCCGCTAATTTCTAGTTTATACACAAAAAAACAGAAAACAAGAGTGACTTTAGTTCGGGGATGAAAGTTCACAGCAGGTTTTAACCTGCCTGCAATATTCGTACATTTATTGAGAGGTTTAGGGATACTCAGGTACTATAATCCCCAAGGAGGTAAGAAATTTAAGGCGAGTTTTAAAGTCTAAAGCAGAGGAATAAACCCAGCAATTTAGCACAATAGATGAAGCGATTATGATTGTGCACTTCATTCAAACAGTTTAGCTACAAGCTGGGAAAATTAGATGGATTTATCTTTATTAAATCCATCTTTTGATAATTTGGCAGATTCAGAAATCCCTTCAATATGGGAGAATCGACCTCTATTTGGGCGCTCAGAAATCCTACCCGAGCAAATTGATTCGTAGAGCCAAGCATCCCCGCGTATGGCCCCGGAATCAAAACTAATCTGTACCTGTATCAAAGTCTACTAAATTCTGCTACTAAATCGGTTAATGTCACAGATAATCTTCCAGTAAAATTTCTGAAACCATCTCGAATTAAACATCCATGCGCTTAGAGCAGCTTCAAGCATTTCTTTCAGTTGCTGAAACTGGTAGCTTTCAGCAAGCGGCCCGGAAGTGTGGCGTTACCCAATCGACTATTAGCCGCCAAGTGCAGGGATTAGAAGCGGAAGTGGGTTTGTCGCTGTTTCACCGCACGGCCCACGCGAAACTGACTGTGGGAGGGGAATGCCTGCTACCTCACGCTCGCAAAATCTGTCAGACTTGGCAAAATGCTGCTGAAGAATTGGGAGACTTACGGGCGGGAAAGCAGCCGGAACTCTGCGTGGCTGCGATTCACTCGGTTTGCGCTGCTTATTTGCCACCTGTGCTGCAAAAGTTTTGCCGCGACTATCCAGACGTGCAATTGCGGGTGACTGCCCTCGGTAGCGATCGAGCCCTGAAAGTCCTCAAAGATGGTTTGGTGGACATAGCGGTGGTGATGAACAACCGCTATTTTACTCAAGCCCCGGAAATGTTGGTTGAGGTGCTCTACAATGAGCCGATCGAGGTGTTGATGGCGGCGGGTCATCCCCTGGCCCAGTACGAACGAGTACCTTGGCCGGAATTGATTTGTTACCCGCAAGTGGTGTTTAAGGACGGGTACGGAATGCAGCGGATGGTGCAAGAACAATTTGGACGCATGGGTGCTAAACTTCATGCTGTTTTGGAACTCAACACTCTGGATGCTTTTCGGGGTGTGGTGCGACAGGGAGAGTTGATTGCTTTACTGCCGCATTCAGCTTTGGTGGACGCCAAGGGCGATCGCACTTTAGCAATTCGGTCGATCGCCCAAGAGCGGTCAAATTCCAAGGTTTCGACGATCGGTCAATTGGCCGCAGATCCGACTTGGACTCGCGAAGTGGTGTTGGTGACAACTCACGATCGAATGCAAATTCCGCCGATCGCCCATTTCTGGAATCTGGTACGCGAATTTGTGCCGCCTTTTGATGTAATCAAGCTAGAAAAATCAGGCAGTTAATTCGATAATTTTGAAGTGAATTTTGGGAATCTTAAATTGAAACTGATTCAAATATTACCAATTACTAACTACCAATTACCAATTACTAACTACTAACTACAAACTACCAATTACCAACTTCAAAAGTTATGAGTGACGCATTTAGAGAATTGCTGCGAAAAATTGGCAGCGGAGTACACACAGGAGAAAACTTAACTCGCTCCGAAGCAGCAGCAGCCACGCGGATGATGCTGCTGGGGGAAGCAACACCGGCTCAAATCGGAGCTTTTATGATTTCCCACCGCATTAAACGGCCCACTGGGGAAGAATTAGCCGGCATGCTCGATGCTTATGAAGAATTGGGGCCCCTTCTTGCCCCCCCAAACCGAGAAAAAGGGTTTTCCGTCTCTACCGTCGCCGTGTTTGGCGTTGCTTACGACGGGCGATCGCGCACGGCTCCAATTAGCCCTTTAACCGCCCTAATTTTAGCCGCGTCGGGCGTCCCAACCCTCATGCACGGGGGAGATACCATGCCAACGAAGGAAGGTATTCCCCTGATTGAAATTTGGCGCGGTTTGGGAGTTGACTGGAGAAAACTGAGTTTAGAAAAAGTCCAGCAAGTTTTTGACAATACGGGTTTGGGTTTTGTTTACCTTCCCAAGCATTTTCCTCAAGCCGCCGCTTTAGTTCCCTACCGCCGCGAAATTGGTAAACGGCCACCTTTTTCGACAATGGAGTTGATGTGGTGTCCCTGTGCCGGCGACGTTAACGTCATCTCCGGTTACGTCCACCCCCCGACAGAAGGTATGTTTCAAAAAGCCTTTGAGCTGCGGGGAATCAAAAATTATACCACAGTCAAAGGATTGGAGGGAAGCTGCGATTTGCCGCGCGATCGTACTGCGATTATCGGCATTGCTAAGCCGGAAGCTGAGTTTGAACGAGTGCTTTTAGCTCACGGAGATTACGGTTTTAGCAACACAAATCCTGCCTTTGAATCAGCCCCAGAGTTATTCAAACAAATGCAGGAAGTATTGCTGGGAAAACCATCGGAATTGATGCAGTCCGCTATCTGGAACGGGGGATTTTATCTGTGGCGCTGCGGAGTTTGTTTGGATATAAACTCTGGTTTGATTGAGGCAGAAACTTTATTAAGTCGCGGTCAAGTCGTGCAAAAACTTGAGGAAGTTAGCCAAGCCGTTAGTGTTTTTAGTTGACAGTTGACAGTTGACAGTTGACCGTTAACTACGGGAGTATGTCACTTTTGTAGTGAGTAATTATACTTATGCAGCTTTTCCCTGATTTCCAATTAACCCGTTCAAGTAAGCACAACTCGGAGCTAATACTTGTCCCACATGTTCTGATTTCCAACTAGCTCCTGATATTTTAATTCGTCTGGCTATTTGCTTAATCCCTGATTCTACCGCTCCTGAACCAATTGAACAGATGCCATCCGTTGAGAAAACTTCATAGTTGATAATCCTTTGTTTGTGCTTTTCTAGATATTGGCAAAAATTTACTGCTGATTTTTTCTTGAGCTTTATAAATAGAGCTGCTGCACTCTCTATATTCCCTTTCCATAAATATGTTTCTGCTTGCTTGAGTCGCTTGAGTGAACCACCTACTTTTTGAAGATTTTCATTCAGATGGTACCAATCGAGAATTTCTCTTCTGTTCTGTTCACAACTGATTTCCTTAAATATATTCCACACTCCATCATGTCCATCGCCCAAGCAAGTTATAGGTTTTGCCAGCGGTTGTTTATTTGCCCAATTAATGATGATATCATTTTGATTAAAACTAGCCACCATACCAGCTTCCGACACAATTGCTTTATAGTCTTTCCATTCAGACTTTTCTCCTTGAGGTCTCCTGAGTCGTACTTTTCCACCATCTGCACTTAGCTCCTCAATATCTGCTGTGGCGATGGGCTGGTGGAAGTCTTGATAATGTACTAATCTCTGTTGTGTTTTAGACGGAACAGTCATTCCCGTTAGATACTTAATATCAAGAGCTGCATCCTGATAAGAAACATTGGCACTCAGTCTTAAGCAACAGTTTTCTAAATGTGGACTCAACCGACTACGGCTACCTATGCCTAGTTTATCTGCTTGTTTCTGGGTGATACTTAAATTACCTAAAGTGCTTTTTAATGTCTTGATTTTTCCGGCTTTTGTACCGGTAGTTGAGCAGATAAAAAAAAGCCGATATGTGGTGTCACATGAGTCAGAACTTGGTCTCTAACTGCCAGTTCAATATCTTCTAAGGTCTGCAAGGAATCAGGATTAGAATCATCATAAAGTATGACAGAAATAGCATCTAGATGTGTTTTAATTGCCTGTTGTTGTTCGGGTGTCATGATTATATATCAAGTGGGAAGAGATGATAATTATCGCCTATCATAGCATTTATTGTAAAATGAAGTACACGAGATTCCGTGAATATCAAGGCTTTCAAGCCGGCGTTGCATACCTCATCTATCTGAGAAACGCTATATACTGATCATCAGTAAAAAAGTCAAGCTGGGGTTTACGAGTATTTATACTCATCGCAAAAGTGACACGCTCCCGTTAACTACTGACTACTAGACATCTCCAATAATTATTGTGGAACAGGCATCTTGCCTGTTCAAAACAGGCAATTCTTGCGATAACTAATGACTAATGACTAATGACTACTGACTACTGACTAATGACTACTGACTACTGACTACTGACTAATGACAAATCATAAAATTGCTGTAATTGTGCTTGCAGGCGGTCAAAGTTCGCGGATGGGTAGGGATAAAGCTATGCTGGAAATTGAGGGCAAATCCCTCTTGCAGCGGGCGTTGGAAGTTGCCACAGTTGTAACCCCCGAAGTTTATGTTCTGACTGCTTGGCCCGATCGCTATCGATCAACCTTAACCGAAACATCCCAATTTCTGGTAGACTACAATCCGGGCTCCGGGCCCTTGGTTGCATTGACTCAGGGATTGAAAGAAATAGCCGCCGAGTGGATTTTACTGTTAGCTTGCGATTTACCTTTGTTGGATGCCCAGATTATCCAGAAGTGGGCGAGTCAGTTAACAGAGTTTCCCCCATCTACTTTAGCAGTTGTGCCTTATCAAAATTCGCGCTGGGAGCCTTTGTGCGGCTTCTACCGCCAACAATCTCTGCCCAGCTTGCAAAGTTTTATTGACAAAGGGGGAGGTTCCTTTCAAGTGTGGTTAAATCAAATCCCCGCAATCCCTCTACCTGTAGGGGAACAAGAAGCAGTAATGTTATCCAATTGCAATACATTAGAAGAGTTTGAGCAATTAAAAGGTAAAATGAGTAACGGTTGACTGTTGACGGTTGACTGTTGACTGTTGACGGTTGACTGTTGACTGACTAATGACTAATGACTAATGACTAATGACTGATTACTAATTACTAATTACTAATTACTAATTACTAATGATTAACCAATATTGGCTGCTTGATCGCGATATAACTTTCCTTAATCACGGCTCTTTTGGGGCTTGTCCGATTCCCATACTCGAAGCGCAAACCATTTTTCGGGAACAACTGGAAAGAGAACCCTTGCGCTTTTTACTGCGGGAATTTGAACCATTGTTGGATAATGCAAGAAATCAGTTAGCCACATTTATCGGTGCGAGTGAGGATGACTTGGCTTTTGTGCCGAATGCGACGACGGGAGTAAATGCTGTTTTGCGATCGCTCTGTTTTTCTCCGGGCGACGAATTGCTCACTACAAATCAGGAATACAACGCTTGTCGCAACACACTTAATTTTGTAGCCGAGCGTACAGGCGCTAAAGTAATAGTAGCAGAAGTCCCCTTTCCCATTGAGTCACCAGAACAAATTATTGAAGCAATAATTAAGTGCGTTTCACCGAAAACAAAGTTAGCTTTATTAGACCACGTTGTGAGCCAAACAGGTTTAATCTTTCCCATCAAACAGTTAGTCGGTGAGTTAGCTAACCGTGGCGTGGATGTATTGGTAGACGGAGCTCACGCGCCGGGGATGCTAGCACTCAATTTAGATGAAATTGGCGCGGCTTACTATACGGGAAATTGCCATAAGTGGCTGTGCGCGCCGAAAGGTGCGGGCTTTTTATACGTGCGGCGCGACAAGCAAAATGCCATTCGACCAACTACAATCAGTCACGGTGCTAACTCACCCCGCGCTGATAAATCACGCTTTCAATTAGAATTTGACTGGATGGGAACAGTCGATCCTAGCCCCTATTTATGCGTTCCTGTAGCTATTGATTTTATGGGTTCTTTGTTGAGCGGCGGTTGGCCGGAATTGATGGCAAAGAATCATGCTTTAGCATTGGCGGGTAGAAAAATATTGGCGGAGAAATTAGATTTGCAGCTGCCTTGTCCTGATGAAATGGTGGGTTCGATGGCTGTTGTGCCGCTGGCAGACTCCCACTCTGATGTGGTTGCAAAGGGAGGAATTCCACCTTTGCAAGAGGCGCTGTGGGAGATTTTTAAAATTGAAGTTCCGGTGATTCCTTGGCCGGATGCTAGTAAGCAGTTGGTGAGGATTTCGGCTCAGTTTTACAATACTTTTCCCCAGTATGAATATTTGGCTAAGGCGCTGGTTGAGCTGACGAGAATTTGAGCTGGAGCTTCCCGAAAATAAACATCACACCCAGCTACAAACAGTTATAGGTTTGTAGTTAGGGTGTCGGTTCTCATAGTTTGGGAGAATACAGACTATTTGTCCTTACTATAAACGTAGTAATGGTTATACAAATATGCACCCTAAGAGTAAAAATCCTGCAATGAATCACCTTTATTACTCTTGAATAGTGATAATTTTTACATAAAAAAAAGCTAAAAAAATAGATATAAAGCCCCATAGCCCTAAACTTCGCCAATCCGCCCAAACCGAATAAAATTTGTAAATAACCCGTGAAAAATCCTAAGTTAAAACAGGGTTGTCAAACCGGATAGTGCACAAGTTCCGCGCCACAGAATATAATGTATCAAGACTTGCATTTTTGCTGACAAAATAAACGAAATAAAAAGAGGAAAATACCATGTCCAATGCCATGATGGTAATTTACCCCTATCGCGAACAGTACACCTGGGTTTTTGACGACGAGCGAGTCGGACTTGTCCGAGAACCATTTGTTCAGGGCGTCCCCGAAATGATTAACGCGCTTGTCGCAGACATTCCCAATGCCGCTCAAGGTTTCCGACTTTTATTTTCAGCCAATCCATTTCCCGGATATCAAGCAGAAATGCTGTGGTTGAAAGCAGAATACGGCGGTAACTGGTATCGGTGGGAATCGAAAAATCTCGAAGGCTGGCTGTGTCCGGCTATGTTCAAATACTTTCCAGAAGCACCGCCCAAGTTTTACTGCAAAGCTGAAAAACTGCAATAACCAACAGCAAGTCAATGAAAAACTTGTCAATTTTTAAAAGAGACTTTGTTACACCAGTCGATCAAATCTCTCGAAAAAAACCTAAATTCTTCCTGTATATAGTGGGGCTATTTTTCCTAGTTTTCACAGCGGCAATTTCCGCCACTCTGGGGGCAATTACCGCTCTGTTAGCTCCCGTGGAACCGCCAATTATTAATAGAGTATTAGAAGCTACTGGCTTTGACTATCTATCCTCCAACCGCTCTGGATACCGCCTGTCGCGGCCAGTTAATATCTTGATATTGGGAATTGACCGCGTGCCGGAAGCAGCAGCCAATGGCCCTAAGATGTTTAACGGTCGTAGCGATACAATACTGTTATTTCACCTCGATCCTAGAGATAAATCTATTAGTTTGCTTTCAGTCCCGCGAGATACTAAAGTCGAAGTTCCCGGAATTCCCTTCAGCAAAATTAGCGAAGCCAATGCTAGAGGAGGAGCCGCTTTGGCGACGCGATTGGTTAGCAGTATGCTGAACAATACGAAAATTGAACGATACGTGCGAGTCAGCAGCAGTGCGTTTCAGGAATTAGTCGATTTGTTGGGCGGAATTGAGGTATTTGTACCTCGCCCAATGTCCTATACAGATAGCGCCCAAAAGTTAAAAATAAACTTAGCCAAGGGATGGCAAACTCTCAACGGAGAACAAGCAGAACAATTTGCTCGATTTCGCAACGACGGTTTAGGAGATATTGGTCGCATTCAGCGGCAGCAATCTTTAATTCAAGCTATTCGGAACCGCCTCACAAGTCCATCAGTATTGGTGCGCTTGCCCCAAATTGTTCGATTGATGCAAAAATATGTAGATACAAACCTAAATTATGAGGAAATATTGACGCTGGCAAATTTTGGTTTGCAATTGGAGCGAGAGAATTTTAAAATGGTAATGTTGCCTGGAAGTTCGAGTTCAGAACAAGCCGATTTGAGGAGTTATTGGATTGTAGATTCGATCGGGCGCGATCGCATTATGACACAATATTTAAACCCGGGCGTGCCGGATTTTGCCCAAGGACGATTTCGCAACCCAACCGAGTCGGTTTTGCCCAGGAACCTCAAAATCGCTGTCCAAAACGCTTCTAGCAAACCGACAACCGCAAAAAACGTTGGTGAGTTTCTCACAAAAAAGGGCTTTTTTAATGTATCTGTAGTGCAGGATTCGCCCCAGAAGGAGCGTCACAGTCAAATTATTGTTCAGCAAGGCGATTTAGAGGCAGCGAATCTACTGCAAAAAGAGTTAGGCGGCGGTAAAATTGAAGCATCTTCTACCGGTGAAATCAATTCTGACTTGACGCTTCGCGTTGGCGAAGATTGGGTAAAGCGATTTTAATTAGTCATTAGTCATTAGTCATGAGTCATTAGTCAACAGTCATGAGTCATTAGTCATTAGTCATTAGTCCACAGTCAACAGTCAACAGTTAACAGTTAACAGTCAACAGTCAACAGTTAACAGTCAACAGTCAACAGTCAACAGTCAACTATGCCCAATTCCCCATTCCCATCATGATGAAAAGAGTCTTCCGAATTTTCCTGAGCCTGGTTTTAAGTTTAGTGTTGGCTTTTGGGTGGGTGCTGCTGAGTGCTACTCCGGCATTTGCCCTACCGAAAACAAGTATTAATTACACAAATATTAATTTATCCGATCGCGATTTTTCCAACTCGGATTTAGCGGGGGGAACATTTGTCGCTGCTGAAATGCGGGGAACAAATTTTCAAGGTGCTGATTTAACTAATGCGATTTTGACTAAGGGAGTTTTGCTGAATGCCAACTTGTCAGGTGCCAACCTCTCCGGTGCTTTGGCAGATAGAGTTACATTCGACGGCGCTAATTTAATGAATGCTAATTTTACCGAGGCAATTATGACTCGAACTCGGTTTTTTGATGCTGCAATTTCCGGCGCTGATTTTAGTGACGCGATTATCGACGCTTATCAAGTAAGTATCCTGTGCGAGAAAGCAGATGGTGTCAATCCCGTGACGGGAGTTTCTACCCGCGAAAGTTTGGGATGTCCGTAGAAATTTACAAGTTAAAAAATTCCTGAGTAATTGTTTGATTAGATGCACCTGTAGCGAGGTAAAATACACACATAAAGCCCCTCTCCGGCAAGGCGAGGGGTTTGAGGAAATTTCTAAGTATCGGCTTTATCGAGCGCTACAAATGCCTGTGCTGGCAGTACCAACTACCAAATCGGAATTCAACAGCAAATCTAAATCGGTGTCGGGATTAACAGCATACAAATCGACTTTATCTCGACCCAAAAATACTCCGATCAAAGTCCCGATTCCCGCACCGCCGAGCACCTCTTCAGTCGCGATCGCCCGATCGCCCGTAACACCTGCGATCGCCGCCGCTGCTGCTGCACCCAACGCCGTATTCTTAACCAGATTACCAACATTAACGCCCTTGGTAACAGTTTCTTTCCTAGTAATCACTTGCGAAGTGGCATTGAGAGGCACTCTGCTGCCGTTGATGATACTTAATTCTTGAGCCACAAACTGAACGCCCGAAGCAGTCGATCGCAATTCGCCACTAATTTTCGAGCCTTCCGGTATCACCACTTGGCTATTATTACCCGTGATATCCGCAGCTACAGTCAGCGTAATCGGAGATTTGTCATTGGGGGCGAGCAAAATCTTGCCTTTTGCATACTCAATTGGGATAGTCACCCCCCTGGGAATTTGCACAGCAACAGACTCGCTAACATCAATCTTAGCAATGTAAGGAGAATTAATTGCTCTTGCTTGATTGGTACTCACTAATGTTTGATAGATAAAAGCAGCTACTTCAGCTCGCGTTGCTGCCTTGTTCGGTTTGAGAGATTTAGGATTAGGATAGCTGACAACTAACTGTTTTTCAGTAGCAGCAGCAACGCTTTTGACAGCATAACTTTGAATCTCACCCGCATCGCTATAGTAACTGAGAACATCTTGAAAATCGCACTTAGGCTCATAGCCCATGCCGTTATTTAAAGCGACTACAACTTGAACGCGAGGAATCTGCTGTGTCGGCCTGAAAACATTGCCGGGATAGCCAGACATCCATCCCATTTCGTAAGCTTCTGCGATCGCCCCGCTTGCCCAAAAATTAGACGGAACATCAGCAAACCTCACAGCAGCGCGGGTTTTTGCCTTTTTCACAGAACGGATCATTGCCGCGAATTCAGCCCGCGTTACCAGTGCATCCGGGCGGAAACTGCCATCGGGAAATCCTTTGATAATTCCTCTTTCTGACAAATCTTGAATAAAGTCTTTTGCCCAGTAGTTATTATTAACATCCGAAAAAGCTGTCTGAGCAAAAGCAGGCGCGGCAGTTAGCATCGGCGCTGCGGTTCCGGCAACTGTTCCCAGTGTTAATAAAACAGATGTACCAGATTTAATGCGATGTAATACAGACATTTTTGATTCTCCAATTTACACATTTTTTTTATTGAGTAGAACTAAGCTTTTGATAGGCTGATTGATTCTGCCCAACTTGCTTTTTCCCTCAGTTATGTAATCATTATTGAAGAATTTTACTTCGTGTGCGGGGAAGATACGGTCTTTTAAAATAAATATTTTTATGGTGATTGGGTAATTTTAAAATGCTTAAATTCCTTAAAATCCTTATGTTGCTTATCTTCCTTATCTACCTTGAACTTATAGAGTTCTAGATGCAGAACCTTTATATATGTAGGGGCGGTGCCAAGAGTGTCCGCCCTCGATCGAGTGGAGTAATAACTAATGACTAATGACTAATGACTAATGACTAATGACTAATGACTAATGACTAATGACTAATGACTAATGACTAATAGCGGCGATCGGTTCCCAACTTGTCACATCTTCAAATAAAGATTGATACCCACCTGCATTGGGATGCAGCCCATCTGCAATCAAGCGCGATCGCCACCAATCACTGCCCCGATTTATCCATTTATCAAAAATATCTAAATAGGGAATTCCCCGCAACTCACAAGCTAATTTTGTTGCTTCTTTATACTGATATTGGTCAGCATGACTGTAATACAAACAATCTTGAAAAGGCATTTTACTTTCATCCACCGGCACCATCCCGACAAATATCACCGGACAAAGTTGTTGGGATAGGTTTAACAAATGATCCAAAACAGTTTTAAAATGTTCAAACTCAGTGTAGCTGCGCCCGGTAGGCGACTGCACTCTCGCCGAATCGTTGAGGCCTACCGAAAGAATAATCGCATCCGGGAAACGGTTTCTGAGTTCGCCACGGTGGCGAAACTCGTTTTCGAGTCGCTGGGAGACTTGATAAGCCCGATCGCCCCGAACGCCCAAATTGTATAAAACGTGTCCTGCACTCTCCGGTAACATCCACTGGCGCCGCAATCTTTCCACCCAACCCCCGCCTACACCGTCGCCGAAACCGTAGATTAAGCTGTCACCGAAAGCAACCAATTTGAGGGGATGAGAATTTCCCCGATGCAAGTGACCAAAGGAATAGGCTGTTGCTACCTGCATAAGCAATAATACTCAGTTAGTAATTTATGAATCTTGACATACTAGACTAGAATGTAACATTACATAATGTAGGTAGTCTCATGGCTAATAAGCGTCCACCCTTCGATTCTACTCAGCTAACCCGTCGCGCGGAAGAGTTGATCAGTGCTGCATCCAACCGCTATCGGATTACGGTGCAGGTGGCGAACCGCGCAAAACGCCGTCGCTATGAAGATTTTGACAATATGGACGACCATCAAATGAAACCTGTAATGCGGGCGATATTTGAGATGTCGGATGAACTGACTCAGCCGGAAATTATCGGAGACATCTAGACTTTGGGAGTTTTGGGTTTTGAGTGGTGAATTGCGAGCAATTTTTGTCAACTCAAAACTCACAACTTTTTTAAACAAGACTTGGGCGGGCGGGACGAGAAACCCGGTTTATTCCTAGTTACCTTGTTAAGAAACCTCTGATTTTTCTAAAAAACCGGGTTGATGAGCGTAAATCCTAAAATTAGAAACTAGGACATCTGCTTGGGGGTAAGTTTATGAAATTATTCTATTTTTGAAATTATTGTCAAAACCGTGAATAGATTAAAGCAGGGCTTAAGTTTTCTCTTGGTTACTTTGAGTGTAGCGATTTTCACGCTTTTGAGTTGGGTATTGGAATCCGGGGAACTGAGTATGTCGGCTTTGGAACCTTCGCTGCTGCGGAGTTCTGAGTCTGCCTCAGTGCAGCGGATCGCTCAACAATCTGCGCCGCCACAAGTGAGGGTGCAAGATGCGTGGAAATTGGTGTACGAAAAATTGCCGGATTTCCCGATCGAAAATAACTACATTTCTAAGGAAACCGGAAAAGTCGATCCTACCAATACTTTAGTCGGGCGGTTGATTCGATATCACGTATTTGTCAAAGGAAGGCCGCCCAATTACCGCTTTGATTGGAAGTTGAGTTTAGCTGACTATCTGGGGGCGACTCCAGATTATTTGGTGGAAAGCGTGTATCCGGGAAAGGACGTTTTGCGCTCAAATCCAATGGAACAGGATCGTGCTGCTATTCAAAAGTTAAATAGAGCACAGCGGGATGCTTTGGTTCAAGCTTTGGTTGATGTTTTTACGGAGAATTCCGGGCGTGGGCGCACACCGACGGCGGGGGAAAAACCACAAGGGCGATCGAATTCGCCGGAGATACCGCAGCCCCAGCCGGGAGATGCGAAGTTGCTGGCACCGTAATACTCAGGAATGCAGAAACCGGGTTTTTTACGGAAATATTGCTGTTGAGCCTTTAACACAGGTAAAAAACCCGTTTTCTTTCGTATTTATGGGTAAGTCCTACTAATCTAAAATCCAAAATCTAAAATCTAAAATCCCTCAATGGTGGAACGTGTAATTAAAACGGGTGTTGGGTGGCGTTTGGGATGGAACCCGGAGGCCCAGGAGTTTAAGGGTTTGGTGGCTGGCGACGGTTGGGCTCACGAACTCACAGAGGCTGAGTTAAACGATTTTTGCCGATTGTTGGGGCAATTAGCAGGCACAATGAGTCAAATGGCCTCTGAGTTAATGGACGAGGAAAAAATCGCCATTGAAGCCGAAAGCGACTTGCTGTGGGTGCAGGTGGAAGGCTATCCCGAAGCTTACAGCGTGCAGTTGATCTTGAATGCTGGCAGGAGGTGCGAGGGTTTTTGGCCGGCGGCTGCGGTTCCGACTTTGGTGCAGGCTGCAAAAGTTTTAAAAGTTTTTTGACTTTTTCGGGAATTCTATGCTAAGCTATTAAAGCTGTCGGGGCGTAGCGCAGCTTGGTAGCGCACTACTTTGGGGTAGTAGGGGTCGTGGGTTCAAATCCCGCCGCTCCGATTGTGATAAAACCTTCTCATAGAGAAGGTTTTGTTGTTTTAGGGCCGGCGATGCAGCTCTTACCATTCTCAATTAGGGGCATCGGCCCAGAAACAAGAATCAATCTCTGCTTCCGAACAGTCTATAGCTGTATCCTCAAATTCAAAGGCTTTGCGATTGCTTCGCGACCCTAACAATGAAATTAATCATAAAAAAATGGCGTTTGTACTTGACAAACGCCATTTTATAGAATTACAAACGTGGCGTCTTATCTTGTTTAAACGACGCTAACAATTCGCGAATTTGGTCGGCCGCAATCTCGCGCCCGCCCAAACCAAAAGCTAGAGCAATGCCAACTGCGATCGCCCCAAGCAGCAGCCCGAAAGCCAAATTCACAATATCGCTGCCAATGCCCATCTGTTGCAGCGCCAAGGCCGAAACAAAGGCAATAATCGCAACCCGAGCCGCTTGGCCCAAAAGCCGCGCTTGGCGAGTTCCAGAACTGGCAATCAAACTAAACGCCAGATTCGCCAAATACAAGCCGATCGCAAATACCACCAAACCGGCCAGCACCCGACCTGCAACTAGGACAATACCGCTAACAATCGCCGTCAGCGCTGGAATTTGCAGCACGTCGGTAGCCGCCACCACTGCAAACAGCAGGATGCCCACCTGCACCACAATGCCGACAAACTCAGAAGGCGTGCGGGCTGGAAGTTCCGGTTCCTGAAGAATCGTTGCGTCGGGATCGATCGAACTTGGCGGTAGCCTCAGCGACTGTTTCGGTGCCTGCACTCCCAACCAAGAAAAGACATTGTTAAAGCCAATTCCGGTCAGGATATTAGTAACCAAATCGCCTACCCAGCGGCCCAAAATGTAAGCAAGCGCCAGAATCAGCGCCGCCGTGAATATTTTGGGAACCGCGCCCAAAATGTCGTTGAGCATCGCGACAGCAGGCTGCGAAATCGCTTGAATGTCCAAAGCGTTCAGAGCTGCGATCGCGGTTGGAATCAAAATCAAAACATAGACGATCGTACCGACAATCCACGACAGCGATTGTCCGCCCGAAGTCCGCGAAATTCCAAACCGAGCGCCCAAAGCGTCCGCCCCAGCAGCCGCCAATAGATTTGTGACAATCCGCCGCACTACCATAGCCAGCAGCCAGCCCACAAACCCAATCAGCACAGCTTCCAGAATTTTCGGAATTGCCGCGAGAATTTGGTTGAGTAAATTATTAACCGGTAGCAGAGCCTGCTGCATTTCCAGTGAGTCGAGAATCAGCGGCAAAAACAGCAGAAAGATGAACCAGTACAGTGCATTCGCCACAGTATCGCTCAGCAGCAAAGGGCGCTCAGTGGGCGCTGCACCCACTTCCTGATTCAAGCGCTCGTCCACGCTAAAAGCCCGCATCGCCCGCGATACGGCCATTTTGGCGACAGTTGCCAACACCCAAGCAATCCCCAACCAAATTAGCGCGCCGGCTAACTTCGGCAAGAAACCGGTAATTTGATTGAGAAAAGTATTGAGGGGTTGCGAGACAGCCGTTAGATTCAGCCGGTTGAAAAAGGCAATTAGGAAAAAGACAAAAATGATCCAGAACACCGCTGCGGAAATCCATTTTTCCACTTGCGGAGCTCCAGCTCCTTCCGGTCGGCCGGTAATCCAAGCAGCCAGCCGATTGTCGATCGTAGTCTTCTTTAGCAATCCCCCGACGACAGAAGACACGAGGGCTGATACTATCAAGCCAATGAGCAGGATACCGACGGCCCAGATGAGATTTTCAATGTTTGAGCCCTGAATGAAATTGTTAATTCCGCGTTCTGCATCTGTCAGGGCATTCCCGGGCTGGGCCTGTGCCAAAACGCGATCGGACAAAGCCGCTATGGGGCCCGATATCGGTTGAGTTATTTCTTGCCAAGTTTCATTCATTTTTTTCTCAGGTTAACGTCAGATTTGACAAGGAGAAGACGAAACTTTAATAATAGTTCCAAAAAATCTAGACATCGCCTAAATTTAATGTTTGTACACTTTTAATCGTACTGGGTTAACTACAAAACCCTCTCTCGAATTTGGGATACACCCATCTCCGACTGCTTTTGGGCCAATATTCAAACAACCGTTTACATGGGCATTTAGGAAGCGTCCTGTTTTGGTTCTGAACAATCCTCTTTTTACCCTACTGCCAATGTAGTCGGAATGTTGTTGAATTGGTTCCAAATCCAAAGCTGAACATTTGGAGGTGTAACTCTCCTCAACTAACACAACTTGAATTCCCGCACGTTGTCCTTTGTACTGCAACATTTGCACGAACCGGCAATGGGGAATACAGGCAAAATTTTGATTATTAACCTTACCGGTATTAATCCCATCTTTAAAATCATGGTTCCAGCCGATCGCTAGCAAGCCCATGTGATGATTAACGAGTTCTTTAATAATTGCGGAACACCTCGTGTGGAGGTAGTAATCCACTTTACAGTTACGCTTGTGACACAATCGGGCGAGTTTTTTACTGGTTTTTTGCGCTAGGGGGAGCCATGATTTCAATGCCGATGAAACTTGATTGCAGTATTGGTTTCTTGACTTAACACCCCGTCCCTCGTAGATTGTCGGTACTAACCCAGGAACATTGTAGGTTAATATTGCCAGATTGTTTAATCCTAAATCTATGGCAGCTACTCTCTGATTAACTTGTAAAGGCTGTTCTAACTTTTCATCGAGTACCTCGACAACATAACAACCTACTTTGGGAACAATCCGGATTTCCAGAATCGAGGTGACTTTTGACAGCCACCAAATATTAGTCCCAGAGGGACGAGCATATCCTTTTTTTAAGGCTTTTTTGTTGACTGCTTGACTATTAAATACAACTACATAGCGCCCGTCCTCTCTTTTTCGATCTCTTGAGCCTTTATCATGAGGAAGTTGCGGTGCGGTTTTAAATTTTGTGCTGTCTTCTTGATAGTTTCGCACCGCCAGATAGTAGCTAGTCCATGCTTTGAGGACTAAGCCGATCGTGCTTTGTGCTACCTTTGCGGGCAGTGCTTTGTAATCAGGACTTGTTTTGAGGGCGTGATAAACAGCCAGAGTGTTTGTTTGTTGGCTAGCGAAAAAGTTTTGAGGGTAGATGTAGTTAGCGCTATTGTAAAGATTTTTGTACAGCCAAGACAGTCGATCGGCTTCTCGATAAAACCTATGATTGGGTTTAATGATGTGCCTTTCGACTAACTCCATAATCGGTATATATACTTTATTTCAAGATGATACACTGTATTTATGAGTGTGTCAATCTTTTAATTTCTGGAAAAATTGACGTTACAAGTAAATAAAGGACTATAAACTAAGCAAAGTTTTGTAATACCCTCCTTGTTGCAGGTTCTCATGTCAATTCGTCAAGTTTTCGAGCAATCCATTGAAATTCACGCTGCTGCTACTCTGGTGGAGCGCTGTATAGTCGATCGCACTTTAATGCACAAGTGGCTCAATCCCTTGCTACGCTGCGATCCCCAGGGCGAATGGGATACTGCCGTAGGAAGTCGCAGCTTATTTATCATAAAAATTCCAGTTTTGCAACCCTCTTTAGAGAGTGTTGTGTTGGAGCGACAACCAGGTTTAATTGTTTGGGGGTTTGACGGATTTTTCAAAGGATGCGATCGTTGGGAATGCCAGCCGCAAATCCAAGGAACTCTCTTGATTAACCGCTTTGAATTTCAAATTCCCAATCGTTTAATTAGATTTGGTTTCAATCGCTTGGCAGCCCCTTGGACGGAAAAAGATATGAAAGACCAACTCCGCCGACTCAAGCGGGTAGCCGAGCAACTATCTCAAAGAATGGGTAAGGTATAATTGGTAATTGGGCATCGGGCATCGGGCATCGGGAATGGGTCATTGGTAATAGATGAAAATTAAGAGCTAATAGGGAAAGAAAGCACCAGTTCCCAATTCCCAATTCCCAATTCCCAATTCCCTGGAATTTCAGTTATTTATTTCGCACTTCCTGATGGACTGGGCTGACAAATCATTTGTCTAGCAGAATTCACCGCTTGGCCGGCGGTATTTTGCAAAGCCGGGGAATTCTGATACAAAGCTTGCAAATCTTGCACATCTTTAATCACTCGCTCGTAGATAACCATCGCTTGATTGCCGTCAACTTCTAAGGCCGCAGGGCTGTAATTTTGCATCACTTCAATCAGCGATATTTTGCCATCTTTGGAAGCTGCGACTAAAGCATCGCGCAGTGCGGGCACGCTTTGAAGCCTCGCAGTCGGCGCATAAGCAACCTCGCCTAATTCTTTGAAAACAATTTCCCCAAAATAAGTGCTTGCTAGCCGCGCTACTAATTGGGAATCTAAAGGCACTTCTCGCGTTAATATTTCGCGCACCGACTCGGGAGTTTGTTTCGCAAGACTCAGAACGCTTTGCAGTTGAGATGATGCTTGGCCGGTTTGTGCAAAGCTTTGTAAGTCGCTCATCGGTAATGTTACGTCAACAGCACCGTATTTTACGGTAACATTATCTAATGCAAAGGCTTTGTCGCTGCTTAGGAATACTGCACTTGTTCCCAGCAAAAGCGCCAAACCCAATGATAAAGACTTTGACATTCTTTTGGTTAAATGGGCTGACAGCGGTTGCATTCCGGTGAGATAACCTTGTTGAAACTGAAAGTTCATGAGTTTGTGCCTCTTTACGTCAAAATACTTTTTAGATGGCTCGTCTGTGGGGGTATCAGTGGGGGTATCTGTGCGGGTATCAGTGGGGGTATCAGTGGGGGTATCAGTGGGGGTATCAGTCTGGAAAGTTGACTCGGAAGTTCGGTAAATGACCTATGATTTTACAGTCATGTCAAGCAAATTTAACCTATCAAAAGATAGGTATTAATTGACAATTTATATGTTACACTTAGCTATTTGACAATTTTAGATAGCTTTGCAAAAATTATAAAAGCGAAATTGGGCCGTCGGGCAGCAGTTTATGGAGTGTCGCTTTCACCTCTTATATTGCAATCCTTGCAGGAGTCGTAAATTTTTGACCCCACCCCAACCCTTCCCTTATCAAGGGGAGGGAGTAAGAAATTTACAAATGATGCGAGGATGGCTATAGTGTGCGATCGATACCAAATTTAAGTTCACATATCCCGATCGAGCCGATCGACCAATTGGCGAATTCTAGCAGCATCAGGAGCATTCGGAGCATTTCTCAGGTATAGTTCCAAATCGTGGCGCGCTTCTACCAAGCGTCCCAGTTGATAATAGAGAATTCCGCGATCGCGCCGTTCCCCCAGCGCATCGGGAAACAGCAGCAAAATCCGTTCAATCGCCCAGAGTACCCTCACAGCATCTCCCTGTTGCAAGTAAATCGCCTTCAGATTTCCCAGCATTCGCCCCAACAAATGTCGGCGACTTACCGGGGCGAGAAAAGCCGGCTGCAACTCCATAGGTTGACCATAAATTTGAGAAAGTCTGGCTTGACAATCTTCAGGAAACAAGATTTCGCCGCCGTTAAACGCATCAACAAAAATGCCAGCATCTTCAAAATCCGGTCTAATTAAAAAATGTCCCGGCATCCCAATTCCCACCATCGGAAAATCAATGCGCTTAGCAACCTCCAAATAAACCAAAGATAAAGAGATTGGAATGCCAGTACGCCGATCGATCACTTCATTCAAAAAGCTATTGCGGGGGTCGTAATAATCAACATCATTGCCCGCAAACTGCAACTCCCCGTATAAATAGGCGTTAATAGTTTGAATAATCCGCAGCGGATAATTCTGTGCCGGCAGACGATCGCGCACTTCATCTGCGATCGTGTCGAGAGCATTTAGATACTCCTCTGGCTCTAAATTTGGGTATTCTTCCAAAGCCATATATAGGGCAGCTTTCGCCAGGTCTATCGAGCCATCTGGCTGATTTATTTCTCGATAAAATAGTTGTCGGGCGATCGGAAAATCCATATTTATTATTGATTTATTTTGAATTTACATTCTGTACCCAGATCAGGAACAGGCAAGATGCCTGTTCCACAACGAACAGGCAAGATGCCTGTTCCACAACAAAAATTATTCGGGTCAATCGGCATTTTTTGTAGTATAATTAACCTTTCTTATGGTAAAACAGGTACTTTTTCTTGTGGAACAGGCATCTTGCCTGTTGCTGCTTTTTGTAGTATAATTAAATTTTTTCGGGTAAGATCGGCATTTTTTCTTGTGGAACAGTCATCTTGCCTGTTGCCCAAAAGATATTAAAAACAGTGCCTTATTTAAATTTTAATATATTATAAGTTTTTTACTCTAAATCAGCTCCTATTTTTAATAAAGCTTCACGATATTTTTTTCGAGCGAGCCAGACTGAGGTGAACGCCCTCGGATATCAAATCAACTTTCAAATCCCGTGACTTTTACCAATCACCCAACTGCGGCGAAAAATCCGAGCGAGAGTCGATTCTTCCAAAGCAAAATAGATAGGGCGGCCGTGAGGACAAGTGCGCGGATTACGAGTTTGCTGCCATTCATCCAACAAATTTTGCATTTGGGAAAGACTCAAAGGAGTACCGTTTCGCATAGCACTACGGCAAGCAGTCGCAACTTGAGCCGCTTGTAAATCTGCGACTTTACTGAGTTCAAAAAGCGCATCCGCACAGTCATCTCGATCGGCTAACAATTCAGGAACTTCGCGGGCAGCCCATAGCTGTTCGCCAAAACTTTCTACTTCCAAACCCAAGCGGGATAAATTCTCAATTTGCAGTGCAGATAATTGACTGAGAATTACTGGTTTTTCTAGACATTTTAGCTGCCAAGCCGCGCACAATTGCTCGTACAAAACGCGCTCGTGAGCGATGTGTTGTTCCACCAACCACATGCCGCTGGAATGTTCTGCAACAATGTAAGTATTGTGAACTTGAGCGATCGCCCTCAATTCCATCAATCCTATTTTATGAGCTTTTTCCTGTTCGCCGCCGTCATCATTCTCCCTAGCCGAAATCCCGACACTGTAAGCACTTTTTTGTTCCGACGCCTTCAGCAATTGTCCCACTCGATCGGGAATAGGGACAGGCGGCAAAACATCATCATTCAGGTGCAAGGCACGAGTAATTGCCGCGCTAACTTGCGCTTGCCAAAAACTCGGATCGTGCAGATAAATTTCAACCTTAGCCGGGTGGCGGTTCCAGTCGATTTCCGAAGGGGAGATTTGCAGGTGGACAAAACACACGGGATAGCGATCGCGCGGACAAGTGCGCGCAAAGGCGCTGAGAATAGTTTGCTCTAATTCGGGCGATCGCACAACTCGCCGATTTACCCCAACTTTCACCCAATCCGGCCGCCTGCGGTGACAGCGATCTGGCAAACCAATTACTAATTCTAAAAACTGGGAATTGGGAAGTGGGCATGGGGCATTGGGCATTGGGAATTGGGCATCGGGAATTGGGCATTGGTAACTCGGCTGTGTTTTTGACAAAAACAATTGCGTGTGTGCGAAATAATCTGGCGATTTATTCCTTTCAGGAACTGAAGGCAAATTTACTTTTAAATACTGCAAATCGCTCGATCGCACACCGCGCACAAATTGAGGTAAAAGTTGTTCCGCTGTGCTACCAGGAGTTACGTGCAAACAAGGCGTATTTCCTTGACGCAACTGCCAATTAACGTGCGGGTGACAAATAGCAATTTGCTGAAGGGTTAATTGGATCGATCGCATTTGCTGTGCGGGCGACAAAAAACTGCGGCGCACAGGCCAATTGCCAAACAAATTATCAACAGTCACCACCGTACCCGGAGCGATCGCCGCTGTTTCCACCTCCACAGCAACGCCCGCGTTATTGTAAACCACCCGCCAGCCCGATCGAGCATTTTCAATTGCCCCCTTGTTAAAGGAAGATTTGGCGGGGGTTTGCGCCGATTCTCGATTTTCCGAAAAATCCCCCAATCCCAAATCATTCGATCGGCTCAAAACCTCCAAACAGCCCAACTGAGCTAAACTGTGCAAAGCTTCCCCACGAAATCCCAAAGTATCAATTTTGTAAAGGTCAGCTTCCGTGGTAATTTTGCTCGTACTGTGAGGCGAAGCCGCCTGCCGCAAATTTTCCAGATCCATTCCTGTACCATTATCTGCAACTTGCACCCGCCACTGTTCGGGCCAGACAGAAACAACGATGCGAGTTGCGCCAGCATCCAGAGAATTTTCAACTAATTCTCGTACCGCGGAGGCGATCGAGTCAATCACTTCGCCGGCGGCAATTAAGTTGATAACTTCTGTGGGTAAGGTTTGAATATTAACTGGCATCAGATTTTTAGCATTTCGTTAATTCAATTCTACTTGATTCGGCAAGTCGCTACACAGTATTAGGACTTACGCTCTTAAACCCGGTTTATTAGAAAAATATTGTTTGATAACAAGATATCTACTCATCAACCCAGTCTCTGATATCAATTCCGGCTGCGCCGGAATGATATAAAATCCGCGCTTCATCGTCGGGAGTAAAGTCGAATCAATCTGCCAACCAATAATTCGCGCAATTTTCATTTTTTTGACACCTCCTTCTACAGTCAACAGTCAACAGTCAACAATTATTCCGGTGCAAGCGGAATCGATATGAGGCTTAGTGAGAAAGTCCTCAGTATAGCGGTTTTCAAAAAAGTGAGGTATGCCCACGGAGGCCTATGCCCTATGCCCACGGAGGCCTATGCCCTATGCCGGGTAGTACCTCATCTTTCTGAGAAAGGCTATATATATCTTCCTACCTACTTAAATTTGATCTGCTAAAGCCCGGGTTTTCGGCAAGCGGATGTAAAAAGTTGTGCCTTTTCCGTCCTCCGACTCATAAGTAATTTGCCCTTTGTGAGCCTCAACCATCGACTTAACAATTGCTGTTCCCAACCCAGTACCAGTCCGTTTACCATAGGTCACAAACGGTTCAAATAACTTTTCCTTAATTGCCTGCGGAATGCCCGGGCCGTTATCGTAAATGCTAATTTCTGCCCACTCCTCACTTTGCCACGCAGCAATCTCCACCCGCCCCCCTCGTCCGCCAAAAGCCTCAACCGCATTCCCAACTAAATTTTGTAAAACGCGCAAAATCTTATTTTCGTCCGCTTCCACTATCACTTCTGCCACCCGTACTACCAAATCTACTTTTGCTGCTTCAAAATAAACTCGGTTCAACTTTTGAAACTGCTGCAACGTCTGAATTAGATTAACTGGTTTTTTATTTAATACAGAATTACCCCGCGAAAATTCTAACACTTCTTCAGCCATCCCCAACATTCGCTGAACCTGCAATTGAATAAGTTCGCACCACTCCTGAGTTTCCTCATCCGGGTGCATTTCTTTGATCACTTCACTGGAGAGTTTAATTCCGGTAAAAGGGCTTTTGAAATCGTGAATAATTGTACTCACCATTTCTCCTACCAATACCATTTTTTGTTTGTGTACCAACTGGCTAACATATTGATCCGTGGTATCCCGTAAATTTTTAGTAATGAAACTAAACATTTGCAGTACCGAACTGCCTTTAGCAAACTGGAGATTTTTTATTAGTTCTTCACGGTCTATTTTGGCCAAAGTCGAGCCTGCAACTGCCACAGCTCTAGCACTGCGAGGCTCTCCGTCTAAAACTCCGAGTTCGCCAAAATAATCGTCTGGGTTAGCGACAGCAACAGTTTGATATTTATGATTTTCGATACGCTTGCTAAACTCGACTTTCCCTTCTAAAACTAGATATAAAAAATCCGCTGTTTCTCCTTCTTCAAAAACCAGCGTTTCCTCAGCAAAACTCTCCAAAACAGCTATTTGGCAAAGGTGAGCAGCTTGCTCTGGTTCAAAATAAGACATAAATCGATGAGAGGCCAGATCCATGTGAAAATACCTGAGACTTAATTTAAACAGTTTCTTTCTTCTATTTTCGCTGATCACCATCGGTGCGTTAATAAAATACAATACTGCTTTAATCTGGCTCTCTTTTCTAGCCTCCGAGGCTTTGACGCAAGGATTAGCGTCGGGATGCAGAGCCAGACTAGCATAGCAGCACCAGCAAGCTCACCAAAATTCTCAGTTAATTGACTAAAATACATAAATATTGTACTATTTTTGAGATTTAAATTAGATGTGGGGGGACTCCGGCCACCTCAGAAGATTTTAACTGTAGAGAGATCGTGTAATTTAAATGCCGATCAACCGAGTTTACAAAAATTAACGATCGCCAGATAAAACGATCGCAGCATTCTGCCCGCCAAAGCCAAAACTTAAACAAACCGCATTTCTGACAATAGCCGATCGCGCAGAGCGAACAAAATCTAATTCAAACCCCGGTTTTTTCATTCCAACACAAGGCGGCAACATCTGATATTTAATACTCATCAAACAAAAAGCCGCGCCCAAAGCTCCCGAAGCTCCCAAAGTATGACCCGTAGCCCCCTTCGTCGAACTAACAGCAACTCCTCGGTGAAATAACTTCTCAATTAACAGTGCTTCGTGTCGGTCATTTAACTCAGTTGCAGTACCGTGAGCGTGAATAAAATCTATATCAATCGCCGCCAAATTGCTGCGTTTCAAACATTGATTTACCGCCGCGATCGCACTTTCCCCCCCCAGATCCGGCGCGTTAGCATGACAAGCATCATTTGTCAAGCCAAAACCAGAAACTCGACCGTAAATTTTAGCACCACGACGCCTTGCCAACTCGGCCGATTCTAATACAAATAAAGCCCCGCCTTCACCGAGTACAAAGCCTTCCCGATTTTCATCAAAGGGATAGCACCCATTGTTTGCCAAAGCACCCATCCGGCTAAATCCAGCCAGAGTCAGCGGTGTGATAGGCGCTTCCACAGCACCTGCGATCGCCCGCTGACACTCACCCGTGCGGATTAAATCAACAGCACGGGCGATCGACTGTAGGCCCGTCGCACAAGCAGCCATCGGTGCCAATACCGGCCCCGTCGAACCAATTGCCCTCGCCGCTGCGATCGCCCCCATGTGAGGCAAAAAATTCACAAATTGAGAATTGGGAATTGGGCATTGGGCATTGGGCATTGGGCATGGGGCATTGGGCATTGGGCATTGCGAATCGGTAATTGAGAATTCTCTTTCCTCTTGCGACTTCCATCTGACTTCTTCCCTCTTCCGACTTCCATCGGACTTCTTCCTGACATCCGTTACATCCGTTACAGAATCCGTTGCCGAACTTCCTTCCCTCGCCAACTGTTCCAAATTTGCCTGGAAGCCACGGCTAGAACCGATCGCAATCCCGCAATCAGGCAAAGGCAAAGTCAAATTAGCATCTTGCAAAGCATCTGCTAAAACCTGCCGAATTAAAGTTATTAAATCAGCAGGTTTTGTGCCAACCAAAGCCAAAGGTAGCGGTTCTATTTCTAAAAAAGGTTGATGTTGTCGAATTCCCGACTTCCCGGACAACAATCTTTTCCAGCCATCATCCAGAGTACCTAAAGCCGAAACAAGACCAATTCCGGTAACAACAACATCCATAAGTAAAAGGCTTGCTTTTGGCAAAAAGTAGAAAGTAGAAGGCAGTTGTTTCTCAAATGACTACTGCCAACTGCCAACTGCCAACTGCCAACTGCCAACTGACTACTAATTAACAGCCTTAAAATTTTCCAAACCCTGAGTAACGGTAGCTTTCTCAATGCGATCGCCCGCTTCAATCTTATCAACAACATCCATGCCTTGCTTGACGTACCCAAAAACCGCATAGCTACCGTCCAAAAACGGCACATCGGTCAAAGTAAAGTAAAACTGAGAAGAAGCCGAATCAGGACTCTGCGATCGAGCCATAGCCACAGCCCCGCGACTGTGCATCAACACGGGTTTCTCCTTAACCCCAGCTTCTTCTAGCGTCGCACTGTAAGTCGGATTTGCAGCACCTTTAGCTTTAATTTCCAGAGGAATCCTGCGTTCTACAGTAGTTTTCGGGTCAATAAAACCACCAGTTCCCAGCCGCGCCGTAGGGAATTTAGGGTCTTTACCCTGGGGATCGCCACCCTGAACTACAAAAGGCTGAGGTTCCCGCACGACTCGGTGAAATACCAGCCCGTCGTAGACACCTTTCTGAACCAAATCGACAAAATTGCCCGCCGTAATTGGCGCATTTGTGCCGTCGAGTTCGATCGTAATTGGAGCCCCTTTAACAGTCATCACCACCGTTGCTTTTCCTTCCAATCGTGGCAAATTGCTAAATTGCGAACTCGCCGCTACAGATGCAGGAGAAGGAGACGGAGACGGAGACAAAGAAATACTTTCACCTGACGCCGGATTCGATGTCGGAGTCGAGTTAGCCACAGGAGAACTACCACATCCTCCGACAAACAACGCGCCAATTATTAAAAGTGAGAACAACCACCGCTGAATTTTGATTTGCATTTGCATTTGTATTTTCACTTTGAGTCAATTACGGACTTGGCAACTAAAGATTTTAATTCAATAGTCTGAACTGTTTGTAGTTCGTAGTCTGAAAACCGCGATTTTGCTTTGATAGCGAACTTGCCGCCGATCCTTGCAACCCTTATTCTACGGTTGGCCATCAAAAACTGTCGGAAGTATGGTTAATTGATAGATTCAAAAATTGGTAACGGGCTTACTCGCCGATCGATCTTTTTCACTTACCAGGTAGGTAAGGTGCGCGGCCCGGCGCACCCTACGAGACATTACCAATCTAAAATCTCAAATCGCCAATCGAAAATCCCTAAAGTCCTTCGAGGGGAACTTGCAAAAATCGAGCCAATTCGGCCGCTTGATTTTCCACTTCAGACAAAGCAATCGGCTGTCCGACTCTAGTCAAGGGAAACTGACGGCGGTCTTTGAGCTTAAGATAAATACTGCGGCGGGGATTGAGACCTTCTTTAATGTCTACCCGCACAGATTGCACCTCCGATGTCTTGCAATTAAAATCAACTTTGCGGTTTTTGCCGGGAAAACCCCAGCGAAAGATCCGAATGTTACCAGTTTGTCGATCGAACTCGTTGTAACCGCCACCGACATCCCAGAGAATAGTCAGCCACAAGTAGAGCGCCAAAAGCACGCCACAGACACCGTAGAAACCCATCGCAATGCCTTGGGGGATGAAAATGAGCTGAGTCGGGTCAGCAAAAGGCAGCAGGTTAACGTGCAAGTAGCTGGAAATGCCCGACAGCAGGAAACCAGTCCCTCCAATGCTGACCACCGTCGCCCACCAGTAATTGCTGAAGCGGCGGGAGCCCAAAACCGGGTAGCGCAGGACAGGATCGATCGAGGTCATTGTTTTTGCAGTCATAAAATTAAACAGCCTTAAAGCCAAATCTTAATTCAATTAGTCCACCGAGCGTGACGCTTCGCTGAGGCGATCGCGATCGGGCGGGTGGGGATTGTGTATCAACTCCTGCTAATTATGGTCAACTACCGCCATCAAGCGGAGTACCGCTATGATGGGGGCTTGTATCTGAACTCCACCTCAATTCCGAAAACCTCGAAAGGATTTCAGCTTTGGCTTCACCGCTCGATACATGAGGGAGTGCTGACAAGACCCCGGTACTCATCCAGGCTTGCCGGACGAGCAACGTTCTAAGTGCGATATTTCGCGCCCCAACCAGATCTGCATGAAGTTGATGCCCACAGCATTCACAGCGGAAAATCAGCCCCTTGTTCGGTCGATTAGCCTTTGAGGTATGCCCACATTTAGGGCAACTTTGCGAGGTGTAATGTGCTGGAACTTTAGTAGCTAACGAGCCAACCACCGCCACCTCGCCGCTTGGCGACGAAGGGTCAGTTGGATTGTTGCTGAGCATCGTCAACCAAGATGGCCTTCCTCTCAACCACGCTTTCATCGAGTACGCCTCTAGTGGGGGAACCCTGCTGTTCTAGTTGAAATTTATGAACTTCTAATATATAGTTATGTTAACTTTAATTAGAAACCTTGGTCTTTTAACAAGCAAAAGGATTTTACCGCAATGACAATCGCAGTCGGACGCGCCCAGACCGAAAGAGGCATCTTTGATGTCCTCGACGACTGGCTCAAACGCGATCGCTTCGTCTTCGTAGGCTGGTCTGGCATCCTGCTATTCCCCTGCGCCTACCTAGCCATCGGTGGCTGGTTAACAGGCACCACCTTCGTCACATCCTGGTACACCCACGGTTTGGCAAGCTCCTACCTCGAAGGAGCCAACTTCCTCACCGTAGCAGTCTCCACCCCAGCCAACAGCCTCGGACACTCCCTGCTGTTCCTGTGGGGCCCCGAAGCACAGTGGGACTTCACCCGCTGGTTCCAACTCGGTGGGCTGTGGACATTTGTCGCCCTCCACGGCGCCTTCGCACTGATCGGCTTTTGCCTGCGTCAGATTGAAATCGCCCGTTTAGTCGGCATCCGTCCCTACAACGCCCTAGCATTCACCGGCCCCATCGCCGTGTTTGTTTCGGTGTTCCTGCTTTACCCCTTGGGTCAATCAGGCTGGTTCTTCGCCCCCAGTTTCGGCGTCGCAGCAATTTTCCGCTTTTTGCTATTCCTGCAAGGCTTCCACAACTGGACGCTCAACCCCTTCCACATGATGGGCGTTGCAGGCATCTTGGGCGGTGCGCTGTTGTGCGCCATCCACGGTGCAACCGTAGAAAACACCTTGTTTGAAGACGGCGAAGGCTCAAACACCTTCCGCGCCTTCAACCCAACTCAGTCAGAAGAAACCTACTCGATGGTTACAGCTAACCGCTTTTGGTCGCAAATCTTCGGAATTGCCTTCTCCAACAAGCGCTGGTTGCACTTCTTCATGCTGTTCGTACCTGTCACAGGCTTGTGGATGAGCTCCATTGGCATCGTCGGTTTAGCATTAAACCTGCGCGCCTATGACTTCGTATCACAAGAATTACGCGCTGCTGAAGATCCTGAGTTTGAAACGTTCTACACTAAGAACATTCTGCTTAACGAAGGCATTCGTGCTTGGATGGCTCCGACAGACCAACCTCACGAAAACTTCATCTTCCCTGAAGAAGTTCTGCCTCGCGGTAACGCACTTTAAAAAAATCAGGATTTGGATTTCAGATTAATTTACTTTTTTTAAATTAATCTGAAATCCAAATCCCAATTCCCCGGCGCAGGCGCGGTACTCCCGTGCCCTACTAGGGAACAAAAAAACCCAAAATCCAAAATCTAAAATCGTTGGAGGTTCTACCGGGTGGTAACGCTCTCTAATTCCTACGCAAGCGGTCGCGACCAAGAATCCTCCGGGTTCGCTTGGTGGTCTGGCAACGCTCGTTTAATCAATCTCTCCGGCAAACTGCTGGGCGCCCACGTCGCTCACGCTGGCTTGATCGTGTTCTGGGCCGGTGCAATGACTTTGTTTGAAGTCGCTCACTTTATCCCAGAAAAGCCCATGTACGAACAGGGCTTAATTTTGATGCCCCACGTCGCTACTTTGGGTTGGGGTGTAGGCCCTGGCGGTGAAGTCACTGATATCTTCCCGTTCTTCGTAGTCGGCGTTCTTCACTTGATTTCATCTGCTGTTCTCGGTTTGGGCGGCATTTATCACGCCGTTCGCGGCCCGGAAGTTCTCGAAGAATACTCTTCTTTCTTCGGGTACGACTGGAAAGATAAGAACCAGATGACCAACATCATCGGCTATCACCTAATTTTGTTGGGTGGCGGTTGCTTGCTGTTGGTAGCTAAGGCCATGTTCTTCGGCGGTGTCTATGACACTTGGGCTCCGGGCGGCGGCGACGTGCGTATTATCACGAACCCCACTCTGAATCCGGCTGTGATTTTTGGCTACTTGGTGCGCTCTCCTTTTGGTGGCGAAGGCTGGATTGTCAGCGTCAACAACATGGAAGACATCATCGGCGGTCACATCTGGCTGGGCCTGATTTGTATCGCTGGCGGTGTTTGGCACATTTTGACCAAGCCTTTCGGCTGGGCTCGCCGCGCCTTAATCTGGTCTGGCGAAGCTTACCTGTCTTACAGCTTGGGCGCTTTGTCCCTGATGGGCTTCATCGCTTGCTGCTTTGTCTGGTTCAACAACACTGCTTACCCCAGCGAATTCTACGGCCCGACGGGCCCGGAAGCTTCTCAAGCGCAAGCTTTGACCTTCCTGATCCGCGACCAACGCTTGGGTGCTAACGTCGGTTCTGCACAAGGCCCCACCGGTCTGGGTAAATACCTGATGCGCTCTCCTACTGGCGAAATCATTTTCGGCGGTGAAACGATGCGTTTCTGGGATTTCCAAGGCCCTTGGTTGGAACCCTTGCGCGGTACTAACGGTTTGGACTTGAACAAAATCAAGAATGACATTCAGCCTTGGCAAGCTCGCCGCGCGGCTGAGTACATGACTCACGCTCCTTTGGGTTCTTTGAACTCTGTGGGCGGTGTGGCGACTGAAGTTAACTCGTTTAACTTCACTTCTCCTCGTTCTTGGCTGTCCTGTTTCCACTTTGTGATGGGTTTCTTCTTCTTGGTCGGCCACTTGTGGCACGCTGGTCGCGCTCGCGCGGCTGTCGCTGGCTTTGAGAAGGGTATCGATCGCGAAAATGAACCAGTGCTGGCTATGCCAGACTTAGACTAATCGATCGAATTTATTTCTGATTTGATTGTCTAGTTGAAAAAGGCTCCTGCTTAACTGCAGGAGCTTTTTTTTGACCTAATAATATCTGAAAAAGCTACGGATTGTCGATCGACCATTCTCGGAGCCCACTAGCAGCAGATACAATCGTAGAGGTAGAAACCCGATTTCTGAGTTAACCTTTTGAATTCCATGCTGTTTCTTTCTGTAAGCTCGTTCCTCCGCCAGCTTTTGCATCCAGGACTGAGATATTTCGGTGCCACCTTCATCGCTGGCGGTGAATGACTCTACAAGTCTTGAAACTTGACAATTTTAATCCGTTGGGGTATTGAGCTTGCAATGCCGGCTCTACAAAGTTTATATTTAAAGTACAAAAGTTTTAATTCCACAGAATGGAAAGTTGCACTGAAAAGTTGCAATTTTAAGGCCGATCGCTACAGGTGCAAAACTAATCGACGATCGGGCATCAGGATATTTATATTTTATTAAATGGCTGTGCTTGCCGAATTTTTTAACAGGCACAAAACTTTTGGGCCGCTTACTGTTATTGCTAGGAAAGCAAAAAATTAATAATGGACTCATTAAAGATCGAAAATGTCAAGGTGAGGTTCGATCGAGCAAATTTGCTCGAACGCATCGCCAACCGCATTCGCCACTCTCTAGAACTACCCGAAATTCTGAGCGCAACAGCAGCGGAAGTTCAATCCTTCTTGGGAACAGACAGAGTAAAAATCTACAAATTTCATAGCGACGGTAGCGGTGAAGTGATTGCCGAATCAATTAACGGCAACCGCTTGCCCTCCCTATTGGGTTTGCATTTTCCAGCAGACGATATTCCCCCTCACGCCCGCGAACTGTTCGCGCAACTACAGGTGCGATCAATCGTCGATATAGATTCCGGTCAGCTAGGCCAAAGTCCGCGTCGCGAGTCGCTTTCCGGCCAACTGCTGCCCGACGAAATACGCTTTCGTGCGGTTGACCCCTGCCACGCTGAATACTTGACTGCACTGGGCGTCAAGGCTTGCTTGGTAGTACCAATTTTTCACGGCGAAGAATTCTGGGGGTTGTTGGTATCTCACCACTCCGAGTCCCGGAGTGTGACAGAAAACGAACTCCAAGGCGTTCAGATGGTGGCAGATCAGCTCGGCGTCGCCATAGCCCAATCAACCCTCCTCGCCCAAGCGAGGGCGAAAGCTCAACGGGAAGCTGCCGTCAACCGCGTCGCCGCAGCCCTTAACTCCCCGCCGGCGATTGAACTCCAAACAGCTTTGGCAGAATCGGTAGCAGCACTAGATGCAGCCGGCGGCAGGCTGTGCATTTTCGCCACACCATTCGTTTCCGACAGCAGCAAGGTTACGAATCTAGTTCCCTATTCGGATAACTCCACTGGCGAACTGACAGTCTACACTTGCGGCTCTGGGCCGAAGATGCAAATTTCGGCAAAATACCCGCAGGTTGAGCAATACAGCGTTTGGCACGAATATTTTAAATCCGGCGAGCAACAGGTTTGGGCAATTCCCGACTTGTACCAAATTAGCAGTTTGAGAAGCCTGCAACCTGCATTTCGATCGACCAAAATTCGCAGCATTTTAATCGTACCGCTCAGAACCCGCCAGCAAATATTCGGTTACTTGACCATTTTTCGAGAAGAATTTGACACCGAAACTCTCTGGGCTAGACAGTTTGATAGCGACGCGCGGCTCGCCCAATCTCGGATATCTTTTGAAGCGTGGAAAGAGTCAAAAACTGCCCAAATTCGCGAATGGAATGCTGAAGAAATTGAATTGCTCCACATTTTTGGCACGCACTTTTCTAATGCTATTAACCACTACCAACTCGATCGACAAATAGAGGAACTTAACACCAATTTAGAAAATCAAGTTCAAAAGCGCACTGCTCAACTACAGCAGTTGACCCAACAGCAGCGAGTGCTGTTTGAAGTGGTGGCAAAAATGCGGCAATCCCTCGACTTAAACAAGATTTTTAGCACGATGTCCCAGGAAGTGCGGCGGGCTTTAAATGCCGATAGAGTGGCGGTTTACCGCTTTGATTCCGCATCAGAATTTAACGACGGCGAATTCGTTGCCGAAGATGTTTTGCCAGATTTTCGGTCAGCAATGGCAGTCAAAGTACACGATCGCTGCTTTGGAGAAAACTACGCCAATCTTTACTCTCAGGGGCGAGTTCACGCCATGTCTGACATCAGACAAGCCGGACTGCAAGATTGCTTTCAGAAAGTCTTGGAGCAATTTCAGGTCAAAGCTACTTTAGTTGCACCGATTATGAAAGGCAACGACCTTTGGGGGTTGCTTTGCGTACACCAATGTTCGGCTCCCCGCAACTGGGAATCTTCCGAAATTAAGTTTGCTACCCAAATTTCCGCTCAGCTAAGCATCGCTTTAGAACAAGCAGATTTGCTCGCTCAAACTCAGCAGCAAGCAGTTGAGTTGCAGCGGGTAGCAGAGCAGGAGCGAATACTGTTTGAGGTAGTTGCTAAGATTCGACAATCTCTCGATTTAGATACAATTTTTCGTACTACAACTACAGAAGTGCGGCGGACATTAAAGGCCGATAGAGTTGGCATTTATCGCTTTGATCCTAGTTTAAACTTTAATGAAGGCGAATTTATTACCGAAGATGTTTTACCTGGTTTTTCTTCGGCAATGGATGTAAAAGTTCGCGATCATTTCTTTAGCGAAAAGTATGCCAAAAAATATAGTCAGGGACAGATTCAAGTGCTACAAGATGTCGAAAATGCAGGACTTTCAGACTGCCATGTTGCTCTTTTAGCTCAATTTCAAATTAGAGCTCAGGTGATTATGCCGCTGATGAATGGCAGTGAACTTTGGGGTTTGCTGTGCGTGCACCAGTGCAGCGGTTCGCGCCATTGGAACACTTCGGAAATTCAGTTTGCTACGCAAGTGGGAATTCAGTTGAGTGTAGGATTAGAACAAGCAGATTTGTTGGCTAAAACGCGGCAGCAATCAGTTGATTTGCAGTGGGCAGCAGAGCAACAGCGGATACTGTTTGAAGTGGTGGCTAAGATTCGAGAATCTCTCGATATCGACGCAATTTTTAAGACGGCTACTCAAGAAGTTTGTCAGTTTATGCAAGTCGATAGAATAGCCGTTTATCGCTTCAATCCTGATTTGAGCGGTCAATATATTGCCGAATTTGTAAAAAATGGCTGGAGGAAATTGGTAGGGGAAGGTATCAATACGGCTTGGCAAGATACTTATTTGCAGTCAAACCAAGGCGGCAAGTATCTGAATAATGAAACTATAGCCGTTGACGATATCTATCAAGCTTGTCACTCCGAGTGTCACGTCGGTATTTTAGAGCAATTTCAGGTGAAGGCTTATGCGATCGCGCCGATTTTTGTAGGACAAGAACTTTGGGGTTTATTGACAGCATATCAACATTCTGGGCCCCGCTGTTGGGAAAGTTCAGAAGTTAACTTTTTAGCTCAGATTGCCAATCAGTTAGGCGTAGCTATCCAACAAGCCGATTTGCTGGCTCAAACCAGACGCCAAGCAGAACAAATCGCTCAAAGTTTAAAGGATTTGCAGCACACTCAAGCTCAATTGATTCAAACTGAAAAAATGTCGGGTTTGGGGCAACTGGTAGCCGGGATTGCTCACGAAATTAACAATCCGGTTAATTTTATTTACGGCAATCTCAATCACGCTAGTGAATATACTGCTAGCTTACTGAGTTTGCTAGAACTTTACCAGCAGCAATATCCCGCTTATAGTCCTGAAATAGACAAATTGAGTGAAGATATTGACTTGGAATTTCTGCTAGAAGATTTGCCAAAATTGCTATCCTCAATGAAGGTAGGAGCCGATCGCATCCGTCAAATAGTTCTGTCTTTAAGGAATTTCTCTCGTCTTGACGAAAGTCAAATGAAGGCGGTTGATATTCACGAGGGCATTGACAGCACGCTGTTAATTTTACAGCACAGGCTGAAATCTAATGCGGACGGTGCAAACATTGTGCTAGTGAAAGAATACGGCATTTTGCCTCGAGTTGAGTGTTATGCTGGACAGTTGAATCAGGTGTTTATGAATGTAATCGGGAATGCGATCGATGCTTTGGAATCGCACAAGTTGCTCGCTGGTCAATCTGTAGCTCCTCAAATTAAAATCTCTACTGCTGTCGGTCAACTTAATGGTACTATTCCTAGCGCGCTGATTCGGATTTCTGATAACGGTACGGGAATTTCGGAATCTATGAGACAACGCATATTTGACCCTTTTTTCACGACTAAGGCAGTGGGAAAAGGTACTGGATTAGGACTGTCAATTAGTTACCAAATTGTGGTAGAGAAACACGGCGGTGTTTTACAATGCAATTCGGAATTGGGGAAAGGTACTGAGTTTGCGATCGAGATTCCGCTTCGACAGCAGTCATTAGTCATTAGTCATTAGGATCGCGAATTAAATAACTTACAATTTTAATTGTTATTGTGGGATGGGCGTCCCGCCCGTCCAAAAAGGACGGGCGGGACGCCCATCCCACTTTCAAGAGTGGAAGTTATTTAATTCTCATTCCTTATACCAATTTCATAAAGTAGCGCTAGATATTACCCCCCCAACCCCCCCTTATTAAGGGGGGGCTAAGACTTCATCCATAGCACATCTTTAGAAAAATGGTATTAGTAATTATTTTAATTGACTTTCATAGATTATACCAATTTCATAAAGTAGCGCTAGATATTACCCCCCCCAACCCCCCCTTATTAAGGGGGGGCTAAGACTTCATCCATAGCACATCTTTAGAAAAATGGTATTAGTTTCGCTATGCTTGTAGTTCTTGTTGGAGAGTATTCTTGACACGATCGTACTCAACCTCGATTTGAGCAAATAGGGATGAGGCTCGATCGAGTTCACCAGAGGTACTCATAACTTCTAGCGTGGCACAAAGCTGGGCCAGAGGAGCCGCGCTTAGGTTCGCACTACTGCCTTTGAGGGTATGGGCCGCTCGGTTTAGGGTTTCAGTATCCGCTTGGACGATCGCTAATTTCATAGCTTCTAGCAACTTTACGCCTTCCTCCAAGTAGCAGTTCGCCAGCAAGCTCAAAATCTGGGTTGAATCTTCATCGATGCTGCTACAGAAGGCTTGCAGTTCTGTGAGGTTAACCGCTGGTACATCAATTTCTGGCTTCTTGCTATCTGATTCCTCCTTTTGGGCCTGCTGCGGTTCGGGGTTGGGTGGACACTGACTCAGCGCTTGGATGAGAGCATCTAGTCGAATTGGTTTACTGATATAGTCATTCATGCCAGCATCAAGACAAACCTGTCGATCGCCCTGCATGGCATTCGCCGTCATTGCAATAATTCGGGGACGAGCATCAGCCGGCCACTCCTCACAAATACGACGGCTGGCTTCTAGCCCATCCATCTCTGGCATTTGTACATCCATCAGCACTACATCATAAGGCTGGCGATTCAGGGCTTCCAAAACTTCTAATCCATTGGCAGCAATATCCGCCCGGTATCCCAAACGCTCTAACAGCAGCAGTGCCACCTTCTGATTCACCAGATGATCCTCTGCTAACAGAATTCGCAGTGGGAGTCTCTCGGCCAGTTTCATATCATCCTGAACAGATATAGGGAGCTGTGGTTGAACTTTTTTCGGTTGAGCTTGTAGCACATGGATCAGTATTTGATAGAGCTGGGATTGTTTGATGGGTTTGCTTAAAAAAGCCGCAAAGTGGGTGGAGAGCGCTGAAGAACTGGCTTCTGGGTAGCCCATTGAAGTCAGCAACACTAGGGGTAAACGGTGGCACTTAGGAAGCTGATGGATTTCTGAGGCGAGTGTCAGGCCGTCCATTTGTGGCATTTGCATATCTAAAATAGCGACATCAAACGTTTCTCCTGTCTCAAGCCAGTTGAGCGCTTCCACAGCCGATTGGGCAGCGCGAATTTGCATCCCCCAAGTCTCGGCTTGCAAAGTCAGAATTTGTCGGTTAATGGGCAGGTCATCGACGATTAATAAACGCTTGCCAGATAGTTCAGGTAGCATTTCACTCGGTTCCGCTAACTCAGTAGCCACAGAGGAAGCCACAATCGTGAAGTAGAAGGTAGAACCCATTGTGACTCGATGAGAATTAGTGGCTAGCCATTTGGGTGAAGGGGTTCCTCCGACGTGACCTCTGGTCTCAACCCACATCATGCCGTTCATCATTTCACTAAGTCGCTTACTAATCGCCAGACCTAAACCTGTCCCTCCATACTGCCGAGTCGTCGAAGCATCTACTTGACTAAAAGACTTAAACAGTCGATCGAGCCGGTTGGCTGGAATACCAATGCCTGTGTCTTGAATGGCAAACTGGATTTCATACAAGCTTTCTGACAAGTTCCCTGGCTCAGAAATTGTTTTGTCAGAATCAACTAGAGAGGCTTCCACGGAAATGGTAACTTCCCCAGTTTCAGTAAACTTAATCGCATTGTTGAGCAAGTTAACTAGAATCTGACGGAGACGGGTGACATCACCCAAAATGAAATTAGGAGTCTTAGGGTGGATCAGGTAGCCCAACTCAATATCCTTCTCATCTGCTTTAACTGCAAGTTGGTCGATCGCACCTTCTATGCAATCTCTCAAGCTCAAGGGATGCTTTTCTAACTCCAGCTTGCCCGACTCAATTTTGGAGAAGTCAAGGATGTCGTTGATGATACTCAGGAGGGTATCCCCACTATTGCGAATCGTCTCGATAAAGTCTCGCTGTTGAGCCTTGAGTTCTGTATCTAGGAGTAGTCCCGTCATGCCAATAACCGCATTCATGGGAGTGCGAATTTCATGGCTCATCATCGCCAGAAATTCACTTTTGGCTCGGTTCGCAGCTTCTGCTTCTCGTCTAGTTTGCTCCAGGGCAAAGTTTTTCAGAGTTAATTCTTCTCGTTGTCGAGTTTCTTGCTCTAGTAATTTGGCTTGAGCCAGAGCAATTCCTACTTGAGTCGCGACGGATTCTAGCAACTCCACTTGATCGGGACTCCAACTACGGTAGCGATCGCACTGGTGCAAACAAATGGCACCATTCGGTTCTCCTTGGTAAGAGGTTCGCACTGCTAATATCGATCTTAATTTGAGACTGGTACAAATTGAATGATCACAGGTGAGCAATGAATCGCAATAGACATCTCGGGAGGCGATCGCTTCATCTTGAGCCATCAACTGTTTTGTATAAGCAGGACTCGCGGCCAGAATGTCATGCTTCCCGCTGGGGGCAGATCCGGGTGCTAGATACTCTGCAACGACAGGAAACTGAGGCTGTGGAGTGTCCTGGTATGTGCGAATTAAGCAGCGACTGACCCCAAAAGTTTGCCCAATCTCAATAGCAGCCGTTTCAAATATCTGCTGAGCATTGAGGCTTTGCCGAATTTCTTGGGTAATTTGCTTCAGCAGTAGGGCTTTTTGCAACTGTCGCTGTAGTGCTTCTTCTGCCTGCTTGCGATCGGTAATATCCTTCATAAAGCAGTGATGCCCCACAAAGACATTTTGCTCGTCATAAGCAGAAACCATCACCAATTGTTTATAGAAGCTGGAGCCATCTTTTCGCATCCCCCTAGCCTCAACCTCAACTCTGCCCTCTCTCAACATCTGTTGATAAGCAGCTACCATTCTCTCAACATCTTCAGGATCAACGGTTCTTGGCCAGTCCATCCCTAGCATTTCCTCCGGCTGATATCCCGTGATGGCGGCATAAGTTCCGTTAACAAACAGATAGCGTCCTTGAGTATCGAGTCGAGAGATGCCTGCTACGGCATTTTCTAGCGCGGCACTCATTTGTTGCAGTTCTGCTTCGGCGCGTTTGCGATCGCTAATTTCAATTAGAATGCAACCCACTGCTACAGGCTGCTCTGCATCCTTGAAAATGGGAAAGTGAGAAACGAGCCAGTGGCGCTTGACACCCGTTTGACTGGATAGTGCTGTGCTAATTTCCAAGTTGATCGAAGGTTTTCCAGTTGCTAAAACCTTTTGTAATAGTTGATTTACACCAGCAGCAAATTCTCCCAAAATATCATCGGTTATCTTACCTAAGTGAGCCTCCACAGAGTGGCCATTAAATTCAGCTAGTGCCTCATTGATTTGTAAAAATCTCAACTGCCGATCGTGGATACACAGCCCCACCCCTGCTAGGGAAGCTCCTTTAAAGAAAGCATTCAATAATTGCTCTCTGGCTTGAATTTCCTGCTCTAAGTTTTTGCGATCGGTAATATCGCTCTGAGAACCAGTCATACGGACAACTTTGCCCGCTTCATCCGAAAGCGCCTGCCCTCGAGCCAGAATCCACTTGTAGCTCCCATCCTTACAAAGAACTCGATGTTCTGTAATATAAAAAGAAGTTTTGCCCTCAAAGTGATCTTGAATTATTTGCAAGACGCAACCGAGATCATCGGGATGCACCCGCTTGCTCCATTCGTCCAGGTGATGGGAAATTTCATGGTCTTCGTAGCCCAACATTTCTTTCCAGCGAGCCGAGAAGAATACTTCATTAGTGTTGACGTTCCAATCCCATACCCCTTCATTACTACCACGTAGGGCGAGTTCCCACCGCTCTTCACTCGCTTGCAGAGCGACTTCTGCCTGATGCCGTTCGATTTCACTACCAATCCACTGAGCCATCAGCTTCAGTAATTCCACATGGGCAGATTTAAAGCTGTCTGCACGGGGAGATTTACTAGAAAAGCTGAGGGTACTGTAGACTTTGCCTGCAACTAAAACTCGTGTTCCAATATAAGCTTCCATGCCAAAGGCAAGATAGGCAGGATGGTGACGCCATTTTGAGGTGCCTGTATGTTGGATGGTTAGGGGTTCATTTGTGTCTAAAGCTTCACAGCACAAAGTTTGCTTAATATCAAAGACATCACCTGGTTTCAGGACTTCATCGGGCTCGCGCGCAACCATCACCTCATAACGGTTATCTTGCACGCGAGCCAAGATGCCACTTTCAAGCCCAAAATTCTGACATCCCATGTCAATCAACGCTTGGATGCGCTGCTCAAAATTGAGACTTTGGGTAGCAGTGACTTCATATAAAGATCGTATGGCCGCTTCTCTTGTTGTTAGTTCAGCTTCGGCTTGTTTACGTCTCTTAATTTCACCTTTGAGAGATCGATTGATTCTGGATAATTTTTGCGTTCGTTCTTGAACTCGGTGTTCTAATGTGGCGTTGACCTGTTTAATCTCCCTAAACTTTTGATTGAGTGCGATCGCCATCAATTGAAAATTGCGAGCAAGCTCATTGATTTCAGTAACAGAGCTATGTTTCCATTCAAATGTTTCTTCTGAAAGCTTGTTGGGTAAGTCAGCAGTCGCACCAGCTAAATAGGATAATGGCTTGACCAGTCGTTCGCTAACCAGCGTTGCAAACAAAAATGCCAACATGGTGATGACGAGTAGAATAATCAAGTCAGCCTTGTAGCGATTTTGTAAATTTTCTACATAGGGAGAGGCTGGAATTTCTAAGCGTAATCTCCAGTCCAGATCGGAGCTAATTGTAAATTCCTGTATATACAGAGAGTTTTTCCAACGGATCATCGGATTTTTGCCATTGCTAGGAATCCACTGCTGCAAGGTTCCCTCTAAGGTGCGAGTGCTGCCGTTTTTTGACTCCTGAATACTGGTCAAAAGCTTTTGGTCGGATTGATTACTAGCAATGACTCGGTTGTTTTCATCGAGCAGTGTAATCCGTAGTTGCTGATTGTTTCTCTGGAAAATGTAGAGAGCTTTGATATGCCTTAATGCTAATGAACCGTGGATCAGCCCAAGAAAATTCCCTTGAAGTTGCAGGGGTACATTCAATCCTACATGAGGTTCGTCCACTAATATATCTTTGTGGATAGGAGTCATCCAAGGTCTCAACCGCTCTTGAGCCAGGGGAATTAGAGATTGATGTTCCGTGCTTTGTTCCATCAACCGCCGACGGGTTTGATCTAAAGGAGAAGAAGTAGCTAAAATTGTTCCCGATGAATCGGCAACATAAATTTTGTCGAAATCTGGCAACATCTGCTCGATCATGCTAATGTTTTGTTGTAGCTGCTCGGCTGATTTAATCGCTGTATTAGCAGCAGTGGCGGCTTCAGGTATGAGCGATTTTTCAGCTAATGTATTCAAAGCTAAGAGATGTCGCTGATGCCATCTAGATATGGCGCTAGTGAGACTTTTTGCGTTTGTTTGTAACTCCGTTTGCACCGTCGTTTGGATTTGACCAAGAAAGTATCTACCATCAAAAACTAATAGGAGCAGTCCTGGAATAAAGACAAAAGCAACCAACAGATGAAAAATAGTTTGTTGTAAAGAGAGAGCGAGATTTTTTGAATGAGTAACCCACCGATAAATCGGCGCATACGAAATGATTAAGCTGGCAACTAAGGCATTAAAAATGCCGTTGGCTGCTTGTTTGCACATAACGAGTATGGCCTGATTCACGTCCATGTGCATCATTTGAGCGTAGAAAACCCAAACGAGGGGCATTCCAATTAAGAACCAGTAAATCCCATCGAATAAAAGGAGGTTCGGATGTTTGCACTTCTTGCAAAGAAACCCTACAAACAGAGCCTCAATTACCAAAATAATCGTGGCGTATGGATGATGCCAAAGGATATAAGTATAGCTGCCTGCTATTATACCAGCCAAGCCTCCCCAGCCCCAGCCGAAATAGTAAGTAATAATTAGTATGGGAATACTGCCAAAGAGGAAATCAACCCCAAATAAAAGAGACACACTGAAATAGTTGCCCAGAACACCCGCACCAGTGAGAAGGGCGATCGCACCTAACCATCTTTTATTACGCATTGAGCTAGCCCCTCGCATAAACTTTTATAATCGCTAGTTGCTGAATATGACCTGATTCCGATAAAAAAAACGCCATAGAGCCGATCTGTTATTTACCTGAAAATTTCCCTGAAGATCGCACCACCGATTATTTAAGCTTTAATACTACAACCAATGCTTACTCATGCAGGACTTGATATTTCGCTCAACTTTTAAGAAAAAATTATTCCAAATTACGAGAGGTATAGTTTTTGATCTTATGATTTAATGAGTGAACTCCTTAACTGTATGAGTCTTGGTACAAAAAGTATTACGACCTTGGTCTTTGGCTTGATAAAGTGCTGCATCGGCAGCAGTAATTAAAGTTTCTGGCAGGCACTCTTGGGTGGGAATCACAGTGGTAATACCGAAGCTGAGCGTAATGCAATGATTCGGAGAACTCTTATGGACTATTGCTAAAGCTTGGACGCAAGCCTGAATTTTTTTAACGATTTGGACGGCTCCCTCAAGCTCTGTTTCGGGCAAAATCACTACAAATTCTTCACCTCCATAACGTGCGACTAAATCTCCAGCTCGATTAATACTGCGATTGAGAGCTGCGGCCACTTGCTGTAAACATACATCCCCTGCTTGGTGTCCATAAGTATCGTTGTAAGGCTTGAAGAAATCGATATCACACAAAATTAGTGACAAAGGAGTTTGCTGCCTCGTCATGCGTCGCCACTCCTGCTCTAGCTGTTCGTCAAATTGACGGCGATTGGCAATCTGAGTCAAACCATCCATTGACGCTAGGTATTTTAATTGTCGATTGGCGGCCTCTAGCTGCTTGTAAAGTAGAGTTTGTTGCTGTTGCAAGTGGAATTGCTGAATCAACCGCCGCACTCTCTGTCGCAGAACAGCCCAGTGAATTGGTTTGGTTATATAGTCAGCCGCTCCTGCTGCAAACGCTCGATCGACAGATTCTTTATCTTCTAAGCTAGTAATCATCAAAATAGGTGGGCGATCGCTCTGAGGCACTTCAGATAATTTTTGACAACAAGCAAAACCATCCATAGTAGGCATCACTGCATCTAGCAGTATCAGGTCTGGATGTACTTCCTCATAAGCTGCTAGCCCTGTCAACCCATCACTAGCTTCGGCCACGCGGTATTTTTCCTTCTGTAAATACAGTCGAAGTTGCAAACGAATCAAGGCATCGTCATCGACGATAAGAATTAGAGAGGACGGTTCCGTAGATGGATTAGTCGAAATGGCTGAGTCTTCTAATGATTGATACATACGTCAGGGTGTATCTTAAACTTTGGAAACATTCTAGCCTAGCATATTTTGACCGTGGGATGGAAAGTGAAAACTTGGCAAATATGTCATAAATTATACACCAGATAAGCTGCCGCAACAACATCCTAGGCAGCGTCCGGTTTGTTAAACCAACAGCCACAGTCAACTTAAAATTTATCGCTTTTTTTCGGAGATATAAAGTCTGGTCACTTGCGCTAATTTTTGTAAATATGTAATTATTTTGGGGGCATTAAACAGTTTTTACAACGTCGAGGGATCTTTGACGAACGATCGCCTGTTATCTGGCGATCGCTCGTGGGACAATATGCTATATTTCTCAACTTAATTCAGCCTTTTTCGGGTGCATCAAATTCCTGCCTCATTTTTAAGCGATCGTCCGATCTATTTTTGGGGAATACATCTGATGGTCACACTATCACGTATAGCTTCGCCCTTGGTTGAGCGTTGGTTCGCACCAGGAAGCACAGAGTGCAAAAAGGCGTAAGCTTTGTTAACAAACATTTACAGCGTTCTGCGCGATCTGGGATAGGTGTTTTCTCTCCTTTCTCCCAATAATCCCCCCAGATATTGTCTAAACTCCTGTCTTTGGGTTTGAGTCGGGAACACATCGTCAAAGCGTTGGAATCATCTTTCAAAGCATGGGCGGATGGAAGCTATACTATAGGAATTCTCGCATCATTTGTGAATTTCTTACGGACTCCCCGCGAGTTCGGGGAGGGTTGGGGTGGGGTAAAAAATTTATGACTCCTGCAAGCATTGCTATATATACTATAATCACTGGGAAACAGTAAATTAACTTGATGGATCTCACTTACTATGGAAGTAGCACTGCCTGATTTTTCTCAAAGCTTTCAAAAAACGAAAGAAGTTTGGACAGAACAAGTCGGAAAAGCAATGAATTCTGTTTCCGAAGCAACAGCCGAAGCTAAATCTTCTCTCTCTGAAACTGCGTATCAGGCAAAAGAAGCTCTGACTCAAACTACGAATTCTGCCGTTAATACTGTTAATCAAACTACGAAGAATGCTTTAGGTACTGTAGCGGAGAAAACCGAAAAAGCGAGGATTTCTATATCTGAAGTCACGAATCAAGCCGTTAGTGCAGTCAGTGAAAGTACCAACAAAGCTGTTGATGCTGTTTCTCACTCTGCGGCAACGGCCAAAGAAACTATTAATCAAACTACTAACTCTGCGGTTAATACTCTGAATCAAAGCACTAGCCAAGCTGTAGAGAGTGTAAATATAGCTACAGAAAAGGCTAAGGCTTCATTAGAAGATAGCATTAACAAGGCGGCAAATATGAGCGGTGCCGCTTCAGATGCCATTCAAAACGCTATCAATGGTACTGTCAAAGATTGGATTGATTCTCACCCTGTAGTCTTCTGGTTGGTGAGTCATCCGCTGATATCTTTAGCAATGTTGCTACTATTTATATTCATGATCTTGGGTTTATTGCAGGCTTTAGGTAGCTTTTTTGCAGAAGGATGGTTATTTATTCTGCAAAGCCCTGGAAAAATTATGCAAGGGGTTTGGAGTGTCGGCTCTAAATCTGTAAGTAATTTTGGTGGAGTGGCCGTAAACTCATTGGTTTCAAAGAATCCCGAAGATAAAAATAATTCAGCTTTACAATTGAGGGGAGTTGAATCAAACAGTTTGGAGTCTCAGGAACGACTTGCTAATATTTTGACAAGGTTGGAGGCAATTCGAGAAGAGCAGAATCAGCTTTTACAAGAAGCGTCGGCTATTTTAGGCAACAAATTTAAGGCAGAGTGAGAAGGTGTGGGGCGATCGCAACTCGTGGTAAATTTAATACATCCAGGCTTTCCATCAAAGCCAGATCCATGAAGGCTTGTAGTCGATCGCTCAAAACGCCATGCCCGATTCCGAATTTTCCGATGATTTAAAATGGACGCCAGAAGCCAAGGCGAAGCTGAAAAATATTCCCTACTTTGTCCGGGGACAAGCTCGCGTCCGCATCGAGCAGTTGGCCCGCGAAGCCGAAACCGAAGTCGTCACCGTTGACTTAGTTGAGCAAGCTCGCATCGAGTTTGGGCAATAAGGGCTCGAAATGTACCCTAAAGCTTTAAACTATAAGTTGCCTGATTTTGATGTTCACAGAGCTACTGAGTCACCCGTGCGGAAAATAGTTATTGCTGGCAACTGGAAAATGTACAAAACTAGGACTGAATCCCTAGAGTTTCTTCAAGGATTCATGTCCTGCCTGACGGAAACCCCAGAGGAACGGGAAGTCGTGCTTTGCGTTCCCTTCACTTCCTTGGCTGTCCTGTCGAAAAATTTGCACGGCAGCCGGATCAGACTCGGTGCTCAGAACGTCCACTGGCAAGAGTCTGGAGCTTTTACTGGGGAAATTTCCGGGCCAATGCTGAGTGAACTTGGTGTCCGTTATGTCATCATCGGCCACAGCGAGCGACGCCAATATTTTGGGGAAACTGACGAAACGGTCAATTTGCGGCTAAAAGCGGCTCAGAAATACGATTTAATTCCGATTCTGTGCGTTGGGGAAACCAAGCAGCAGCGAGATGCAGGGGAAACTGAATCTCACATTTTTTCTCAATTGGAAAAAGATTTGGTTGATGTTGACCAAAATAAGTTGGTAATTGCTTACGAGCCGATTTGGGCGATTGGCACTGGCGATACTTGCGAAGCTAAGGAAGCTAACCGAGTTATTGGTTTGATTCGCAGTAAATTGACTAATCCTGGCGTGCCAATTCAGTACGGCGGCTCCGTCAAACCGGAGAATATTGATGAAGTTATGGCGATGCCTGAGATTGACGGGGTTTTGGTTGGTGGTGCTAGTTTGGAAGCTGCGAGTTTTGCTCGAATTGTCAATTATCAGTAATAGGTAATTGCTAATAGGTAATTGCTAAGTGGTAAGTGGGACCAGGGCAGCGGGAATTAAACAGCGATCGCCTACAATTGTGATGTGCCGTTCAGTGTTTCTCGGATCGGGAGAATTAACCTATGACTGCGATCGTTAAACCCAAACCCGCCTTAGATGAGTTCCTCAAACTTCCTGAAACTGAACCGGCCTCAGAATTTCTTGAGGGACAAATCATTCAGAAGCCCATGCCTCAAGGTGAACACAGCGTACTTCAAGGTGAACTCTGCAAGACTATCAATCAAGTAGCGAAAACTCGGAAAATTGCCAATGCTTTTCCCGAGTTGCGCTGCACTTTTGGCGGGGCATCAATCGTGCCAGATGTAGCAGTATTCCGATGGGAAAGAATTCCTTTTTTGCCATCTGGTAGAATTGTTAACCGCTTTGACATTAATCCCGACTGGTCGATAGAAATTCTATCTCCCAACCAAAGCCAAACAAAAGTGCTGAGTAACTTGCTCCACTGTTCGCGAAACGGCACTGAGTTGGGGTGGTTACTAGACCCAGAAGAAGAGAGTATTTTGGCAGTATTTCCCGGACAAAAAGTAGAACTGTATAAAGGTGCAGCTCTGTTGCCAATAATTGATAAAATTGAATTAGAATTGACAGTTGATACTGTTTTTAGCTGGTTAAGTTTTGGTTGAACAGTGTTGGACGCATTAAGACTCAAAGAAACCGGGTTTTTTACAGAATCTGTGGGTTGCAACCAAATATTGTCGTGAAAAAACCCGGTTTCTGGCTACCCGTGCGTCCAGTCCGATATCAAATCCCACGATCGCCATGACAAATAACCCAGAAAAAATTACAATTAGAAATAAAGCTTTCGAGTGGGGAAAACGCACTTATCTAATGGGCGTTTTGAATGTTACCCCTGATAGTTTTAGTGACGGGGGAGATTTCTCTACCATAGAATCTGCTTTAGCGCAAGCGGAAAACATGGTAAAGTCGGGGGTAGATATTATTGATATTGGCGGTCAATCTACTCGGCCCGGTGCAGCGGAAATATCATTAGGAGAGGAGATCGATCGCGTTATACCTGTAGTACAAATACTGCGACAAAAAGCAGATATTTTTGGCTCAGTTCCTATTTCGGTAGATACTACCAGAGCGCAGGTTGCGAAAGCTGCGGTAGAGGCGGGAGCTGATATAATTAACGATATTTCGGGAGCAACTTTTGACTCGGAAATGCTGTCAACGGTTGCTCAGTTAAAAGTGCCAATAATTTTGATGCACATTCGGGGAACTCCCCAGACGATGCAACAACTCACAGATTATCGCGATTTAATGGGGGAAATTGGGGAATTTTTCGAGAGTCGAATTGCGGCAGCAGTTGCGGCGGGGATTGACAAATCTCAAATAATTCTCGACCCTGGTATTGGCTTTGCCAAGACTTACAGTCAAAACTTAGAAATTCTGCGAGAGTTGCGAAAATTCCGTGTTTTAAACTGTCCGATTTTAGTCGGAGTATCGCGAAAAAGCTTCATCGGTCACATTTTGAATCAGCCAGAAGCGAAACAAAGAGTTTGGGGGACAGCGGCGGCTTGTACAGGTGCGATCGCAAATTTGGCAGATATCTTGCGAGTACACGATGTCAGAGAAATGCACGATGTTTGTCTGGTTGCCGACGCTATCTTCAGGAATCAGTCTTGAGAAGTGTTAGTCTCGATAACTGTTATTTGGCTGCCCTCAGAAGGAGGCGTCACATCGGGCATAGAACCCATCAGTTCGCCCAGAGCTTCGCTCATGCTTCTGGGGTCCATAAACAGAATTTTGGCATTGTCGCTTTCGCCCAATTTTTGTTGAGCGTCTAAGTATTTTTCCGTTACTAAGTAATTCAAAACTTGCTTGCTATTGGGATGGGAGTCTAAAGCTTCAACTAAGAGCCTCATATACTCCTTAGTACCGATCGCCTTATTGACCATTGCTTGCCACTCGCTCTTGGTAGCGCGCTCCAATTCCATAGCTTCTTGCACCCTTTTCGGAGGTGTAATGCTTTGAATTTCCACCCGAATTACTTTGACACCCCAAGTTTCGGTAGCTTCGTCCAACTTTTTGAGTAACTTTTTATTCATGTCATCTCGGGAACCCAAGATGTCTTGCATGGGCAATCGACCAATTTCAGCGCGAAACGTCGTTAAAACTAAGTTGGCGATCGCATTTTCAATTTGATCGATTCCATAATAAGCTTTCTGTAAATTCACAACCCGCCAATACACAACGGCATCGACTTCGAGAGCCACATTATCTCCCGTGATTGCTGATTGAGGTTTAATGTCTAAAACTCTTTCACGGCTTGTGTCCACGCAGACGACTTTTTCGACCAGGGGACTGATAAAGTGGAATCCTGGCTTGAGGGTGCGCTTGTATTGACCCAAACGTTCCACTAAAGCTTCGTCGCCACCGCTGACTATTTTGACGCTTGAGTTAACAGCGTAGCCGAGGATGAGCGCAAAGAGCATGGTAAGAATAGACTGCCCCATTTCTATTTTCCTGCTAAGGTTGACTGAGAATCGATCGGAATTCTACTCTAATTTAACTCAAACTCGGCCCCGCAGTGCTAAAATATCTCGACTGTTAATAACTAACTATTTCATCGGGTGGGCCCCATCGGCTCCGACTCTTACGGCCCTAGTGAAACCCAGGATATCAACAACACGTTTCCACAAAAGACATGAAAAACGATCGAGAGTTTCCCTGGTTCAAACCTTTGAGGTGGATTGCCCCAAGCATTTTGGTGGGTGCAGGAATCTGCAGTGTCGCAGTGGCCCAACCGGCCGGGGCTGAGACAATCGCCCTGCAACTCTCGCAAAACTTGCAATCGCAGAACTTGCAGCCATCGCGCCGAGGCCCTGCTGTTCGGGAAGTTCTGTCCTACGAGATGAAGGGAGACGAACTCAGGATTTGCAAGCAGGAAGGCAACTCCGAGAAAAAGTGCCAAGTTGTAGGTAAAGGCTACACGATGGGTTTGAGAACGGCCAACGACCTTTACGGTCAAGGAAATGCTGTCAATGCCGAAGCTTTGTACCGGCAACTAATCGCTCGCTATCCCAAAGAAGCGGATGCTTATTACAAGTTGGGAACTATGCTGTCGGGACAAGGTAAAATGAGCGATGCGATCGCTCTATTCCAAAAAGCAATTGAAGTCAACCCGCAGCACGCCAAAGCTCACAACGATTTAGGCGTGGCGATGGCAAGTCAGGGGCAGTTGCCCGAGGCAATTGTTCAGTGGAGACAAGCCGTTAAAATTAACGATCGATATCCCGATGCTTTAAACAATTTAGGAGTTGGTTTGTACCAACAAGGAGACAAGGAAAACCAAGCGGAGGCAGTAGCCAGCCTAAAAAAAGCTAAGGAGTTATTTATCAAGCAAGGCAGAACTCAAGCCGCTAATAGAGTCGATAAAATCTTGGAGGAAATTAATTCGCGGTCGAGCGGCTCTTAAGCTGCATTGGTTATTGGTTATTAGTTATTGGTTATTAGAACAAACAAATAACTACTAACTACTGACTACTGACTACTGACTACTGACTACTGACTACTGACTTCCTAAAGCATTTCCTTCAAAACTTGTATAATCAAATCCCCATCCACCCGATCGCTCACAGCAGCCTCACCAAAGCGCACCGGCAGCACAAACCGCACCTTGCCATCCTGCACCTTTTTATCCAGTTGCAAAGTATGCAAAATTTCCTCAACATCCACACCAGCCGGCAATTTTGCAGGTAAACCCGCTTTTTCAAGCAAAGCAGACTGACGGCGATCGCACTCAGCATCCCACATTCCCAACTCCACAGCCAATCGGCTTGACGCAGCCATGCCGATTGCCACTCCTTCCCCGTGATTGATCACCTTGTAATTTGTCAAACTTTCCACAGCATGACCGATGGTGTGCCCGTAATTCAAAATCGCCCGTAAACCCGATTCCTTCTCGTCTTTGCTGACCACCTCAGCCTTAGCTTGGCAAGACCTACTCAAAATTTCCGCCAACAAATCCGCCTTCACATAGCGCATTTGATCCAAACGCTTGCAATTCTCCAACTTCCCAAAAAGTTCAGCATCCCAAATCACCCCGTACTTGATAACTTCCGCCATCGCCGAACGAAACTCCCTCGCCGGCAGAGTTTTGAGTACATCCGGGTCAATCAAAACCAAGCGTGGCTGGTGAAAAGCCCCGATTAAATTCTTCCCTAAAGGATGATTTACCCCCGTTTTGCCGCCAATAGAAGCATCAACCATCGCCAGCAGCGAAGTCGGAACCTGTACAACATTAATTCCCCGCAGCCAAGTCGCGGCCGCAAAACCCGTCATATCGCCAACCACCCCGCCACCCAAAGCCACCATTGTCGAGGAACGTTCTAAGCGGTTTTCCAAAGCCGCACCGTAAATTTTCTGTACCGAATTTAAAGTTTTGTACTGCTCTCCCGGTGGTAAAATGCAGCTACTGACTTCCAAACCGGCTGATTCGAGGGCTGCTGTTGCTCTTTCGCCGTACTGCCGAAAAATCGACTGATTCGACACCAGCAGCACTTTTTTGCCCAAACTTAGATCGCCCATCAGACTGCCGAGTTCGTCTAAGCCGCCCGATCGCACGCAAACATTGTAAGATTGTGGCCCCAAGTCAACTTTAATTATGGATTGCATATTTATCTAATTTAGATATTAGATTTTAGATTATAGTTCTTATAGGTCTTTTTATTGATTTTTTTGGAGAAATTGCCATGACTCTTAGCGGAGCAATAACTTATTTTGGGATTTTTGGCGGCATGATCGGCTTGGCGACAGTGCTGATGTTTGGTCTGCGGGCTGTCAAACTCATCTAATTTGCTAATTTAGATGTCTCAACCAGAGGATTTAATCTCTGGCAAAAGTATCAGTTCGACAAGGTATTTGCGCCACAAATCTCTAGGTTTATCTGTAGATTGACGGCGCAAATGCTTCGACGACTAATATAACTTTAGGCTAGAATTGATTAATTTGATATTTGACTTATTGACAATTGCATGACCAATACTAATGAATCCAACCCAGAAGATACCTCTTGGCACGCAGCAACAGATCCAGAAAAGTGTTTGGAAATGGAACGAAAGTATGGATGGAAGTTGCTGCGAATTAAGAGAGTCGGAGGAGATATTTTAAAAGTCAATTGTATCTTTAAAGGACAAACTCGCTTTCCTAACTATCTAGAAAATGAGGATGAAGATTAATTATGCGGAAATATATCATTTTTAAGGCTCAATCGATGTCAGCAGAAGGCTGGGAAAATAGAATGTTGGCTCACACTGGGGCAACAACTGATATTCTCTGCGAGTATTATGATTCCTCTGACGAACCCCTACCTCAACCGGGGAATCGTCCCTACGAGTTTTACCGGATTGAAGAGTTCGACGATCCGCAATTCCCCGATAGCGATACTCACTATCGAGTCGGAGATTGGGAAGTTGTCAGGGTTGAACAATACCCCACTGAGGCACCAGGAAGCAACTACGATTTGATTGCTGTATGTTATTGTCAGTACGCACCTAAACCTAGTCCGCTGATGCCAGTCCCAAGTGCTGGTATTTCGATCGACTCGTTTGGAGGAGATGAGGCAGCTTATCAGCAATATCTTGAGAGTAATGCTAAATCTGAGGTTTATTCACCTTGAGGATGAGAAGATGACTTATTCTAATTGACGAGCATCTTCAGCAGGTGGATGCCAACCACCTTCTACCCAAAACCTGCGCGATCGCCGAATCGAATCCTTTTCATCATAACGTTCATCATTAAGGTCAAGCCGATTGCAAGTTGCTCGACCTATGGGAGTTTTAGGGACAATATTTAGACCATCTGCTGTCCCGATAAAATGTTCTGACCACTGCTGCTGACGAGGATTAAATAATAAACATTCTTGCGGAGTTTCCTGGTCAATTCCGTTGGTAAAATTGTAGTGGCGTTCGTTGCAGCGACGGCAAGCTAATGCTAAATTTTCACTGTCATCAGATCCGCCGAGACATTTGGGCATGAGATGATCTATGGTAAAGCGATCTGGGCTTAGATATTCTGGAGAGTGGCAGTATTCGCAGAGATATTTAGCTCGTTGTCGCATAAATTGTCGAGTGCGATCGCACACCATTTAGCTTGGGTGGAAAGTTGGGCGTTAATCAAGGTAAAAATTCGGGATAGTTCGATGATGCCAGCTAATTCGGGAAGTTCATCGACAGTTAACAAATCTAGTCTTTTTCTCTCTAGCAGTTCTTCCATGCGAGATTGGAGATCGTCGGTAAATCTGAATAAGTAAATATTCCCAAATTCTACCATTTTGATGCCTTGGGGCATCAAAGAAGAAGGTTTTACCATTAATTGAGTATTCATAGGGATCGAAGCTCTCAGATACTCTTGAAATATTGTAGCTTATCAGTTGTCAAGTGGATTTAAGGAAAGAGCGATCGCACTTGCTATAAAACACGATCGCTCCTGATTAATTACAACATTCGTTCTAATTGAGTCGATCGAACTTCTGCCAATTTCTCAGCCCCTGTCGTATCAAAAACGATCGCGTGTTTAGCCGTCGGCAACAACCGCTGTAAAATCTGTATGTATCCCTCCGCATCGCCCCGGCGGTGGAACCTTGCCACAACCAATCGCTGCATATTTGGCAATTGCCGCACGATACACCAGGGATGAGCGTTTAATTTGGGCTTGGATGTTGGTATCATAGGGTAATCCTTCCCCACGTTCGTGGGGTGTGGTAGAAAAGGCGATCGCCCTTAAGTTTTCGAGGCTAGGAGGGCGATCGTTTTTAGTGTACATAGATATCATATGTTGCATACGCATCAATGTCAAGTTAAAACATGGGATACGTTAGACTGCGGATTCGAGAACTAGCTGAGCAAAAGGGTTGGACACTAAAGCAAGTTGCCGATCGATCCGGAGTTAATTACAACACTGTCAGAAGCTACGTTCAGCGCGATACTTTAAACACGGTCGATCTTTCTGCTGTCTACAAAATTGCCCGCGCCTTCGACGTGACAATGGAAGATTTGGTCGAGATTTTGGAAGATTGAGGGCGCACCAATGGGGCGAGTTCGACTAAAGATTCGAGAGTTGGCAGAAGAAAAGGGCTGGACGCTGCAAGACGTGGCAGATCGCTCAGGGGTTAATTACAACACGGTTAAAGGGTACGCTAGACGCGATGATGGGATGAGTATGGTCGATCTGAGTGCCGTTCAGAAGATCGCCCTTGCTTTTGATGTCATGATTGAAGATTTGGTCGAGTTTTTGGAATAGTAAGGGCGATCGCGCTAATGGGATATGTTAGATTGCGGATTCGAGAACTAGCTGAGCAAAGAGGTTGGACGTTCAAAGAAGTTGCCGATCGATCCGGAGTCAACTACAACACTGTCAGAAGCTACGGGAGGCGCGATGCTTTGAATACAGTCGATCTTTCTGCTGTCTACAAAATTGCCCGCGCCTTCGACGTGACAATGGAAGATTTGGTCGAGATTTTGGAAGATTGAGGGCGCACCAATGGGGCGAGTTAGACTAAAAATTCGAGAGTTGGCAGAAGAAAATGCATTGATTTTGCGATATAATGCAGTAGAGTTTTGCGCGTGACAAGCGCAGTGAAGTCCTTCTAAAAAACATGGTTCAGTCCATTGCAACAGTTTCACTAGAAGAGTTTCTTGCTCAACCAAATATTGAGTCTTCGCCCGCATGGGAATTGATGGCTGGGCGGGCAGTTCAAAAAACTATGCCAACTCTGTTTCACTCGCGACTGCAAAACAACTTGGTTAACTATATCAATGATCGTACCGATAGATTTGAAGCAGTCCCAGAATTGCGCTGCTTGGTACCTCCCCATTCACCAGTGCCAGATATCGCGATCGTAGCGTGCGATCGGCTTCCTGATGAAGACGGGCCGTTTGATGGAGCGCCAGATTGGTTGATTGAAATTCGATCGCCAAATCAAAGCACTTTAGACTTGCAGAATAAGATTCTCCTTTGCCTTAGCAATGGAACGCAATTAGCATGGTTAATAGATTTATCTCGCCAACAAGTTTGGGTATGGCAGGGCGATAACCTACCCCTAGTTTGTTCGGGAGCAGACATTTTGCCAACAGTAAGTATTGTACCCGAACTTACTGTTGATGCTGTGATGGCAATGACGCGGCGACAATAGGGGGTTTTTAACACTCCAACTCTGAATAATTGTCGCAGAATTTCGTCGGACGCGCCCTTTCCCCTAAAATAATTTTTACTAGATCCCCAATCCAAAATCTAAAATCTAAAATCTAAAATCGAAATGACTCATTCCACCGATATCGTCACTCTCGCCCGCTGGATGGCCGCCGACTTCAGCAACCAAGCCCAAGCCTTTGAAAACCCGCCATTCTTCGCCCACATCCGCGTCTGCATGAGGCCTTTACCCGTCGAAGTTCTGGATGGGCTCAGCTTGTACCTAGAACAAGCCTACGATATTGAACTGCACGTACCGTACCGAGTCCGAGTTTTGAAATTAGTCCCGGTGGGCGATCGAATCGACATCGAAAATTATGCCATAGAAAACGAAGAACAATTCTACGGCGCGGCCCGCGACCCGCAACGGCTGCAAGAAATCAAAAAAGCACAACTGACTCTACTTCCCGGATGCACCTTTATTACGCAGTGGACGGGCAACAGCTTCAAAGGGTCTGTCGAACCCGGAAAAGGCTGCATGGTGGTCAGAAAGGGCAAAAAAACCTATCTAGACAGCGAATTTGAGATTGACCAAGACAAATTTATTAGCCACGATCGCGGACGTGACCCAGAAACCGACGCCCACGTCTGGGGAGCCCAGGCCGGCCCCTTTGAATTCACCCGCCGGGCCAGTTTCGCCGACGAAATTCCGGTTTAATCCAAAAAAACAGAGTCCCTCCTGGGCGAACACGCGCTTATTAAAGGTTCAGAATGCACCAATACCTGGTACATTAACCCAGTATTGGCAAGCAAGATTCACCGTTGATTTATGAAAGTCCTGGTTATTGGTGGCGATGGCTATTGCGGTTGGGCAACCGCACTCTACCTTTCTAACAAAGGTTACGAAGTTGGCATCCTCGACAGCTTCGTGCGGCGGCACTGGGATCTGGAACTGTGCAGCGACACCCTCACTCCCATCGCACCGATTCAGCAACGACTCCAGCGATGGCAAGATTTAACGGGCAAGTCGATCGACTTGTTCGTCGGTGACATCACCAACTACGATTTTCTCAGCAAAAGCATGAGAAAATTTGCACCAGAGGCGATCGTCCATTTCGGCGAACAGCGTTCGGCACCTTTCTCAATGATCGATCGCGAACACGCAGTCCTCACCCAAGTCAATAACGTCGTCGGGACACTCAACCTGCTGTACGCCATCCGCGAAGACTTCCCCGATTGTCACCTAGTGAAATTGGGGACAATGGGCGAATACGGCACGCCGAATATTGACATTGAAGAAGGCTACATTACGATCGAACACAACGGCCGCAAGGATACACTACCCTATCCCAAACAACCAGGCAGTTTCTACCACCTGTCAAAAGTCCACGACTCCCACAACATCCATTTTGCTTGCAAAATCTGGGGTTTAAGAGCCACCGACTTAAATCAGGGCGTAGTCTACGGCGTGCTCACAGATGAAACCGGCATGGATGAACTGTTGATCAACCGTTTGGACTACGACGGAGTATTCGGTACAGCATTGAACAGATTTTGCATCCAAGCTGCGATCGGTCATCCTCTGACAGTTTACGGCAGTGGCGGACAAACCCGCAGCTTCTTAGACATTCGGGATACCGTGCGGTGCGTGGAATTGGCTCTAGCCAACCCCGCCGAAGCCGGACAATTCCGCGTCTTCAACCAATTCACCGAACAATTCAGCGTCGGCGACTTAGCCTCCTTGGTGCAAAAAGCAGGCATGGCAATGGGATTAAAAGTAGAAATCAACAACATCGAAAATCCCAGAGTCGAGAAAGAAGAACATTATTTCAATGCCAAAAACACCAATTTGCTAGACCTCGGTTTGCAACCGCACTACCTCTCAGATTCCCTGCTCGATTCTCTGCTGAATTTTGCTACAAAATATCAGCACCGTGTCGATAAAAACCAGATTTTGCCGAAGGTTTCTTGGAAGTAATTTCTGGTATCTATTTGCGGGTAAAAATTTTTTTAACGAACCGCGAAGGCGCGAAGGGCGCGAAGCAAGAGGAAAGAAGGGAAGAGAGGAGAAGGGTTCGCAAGTTCTGAATGGATTTGGCTGTATATTACGATGATCTATCTTTTTTATCTCTTTCTCTGTGTCCTCTGTGTCCTCTGCGGTTAATTAAAAAATGGCATCAGGTTTTTATGGCTGGCTTGTTTGGGAAAAAATTCCCTGAAAAATCAAATTCTCATTCTGTTGCTTTTGGTGGTTCTGCCTGGATTTTCAGCGAGGGCAGTTTTTGCTTATTATTTAATAGGGGAATGGGCTGCTGTAACGCCGAGTGATCTAAATTAGTGGCGAGTTAGCGAAGGCTTATCTGCCACTTAAAAAACAAGATAAATTGCCGGAACAGCACAGGAAATTCACAGAATTAATTGCTTGACCGAAAGTGTGGGATGGCTTTTAGGTGGGATAATTGTATCAATTGGCATTCAGGGAATTGGCATTTTATCCCAAAAACCTATCGCTCGGAATTAGCGGTAGTGCAACAGAAAGAAGAAGTGTAGAAAAGCAGCCGATCGCACGCAATGACTTACTCCCCCGACACAGTGTATCCTGTTACCGATGACGTTTGCCCCAAGCTATGATTATCGGCTCCCTAAGTAACTTATTTTTATGAAAATTGCTCTGTTCACTGAAACATTTTTGCCGAAAATAGACGGCATTGTGACGCGCCTGATTCACACTGTAGATCACTTGCAGCGATCGGGCGAACAAGTTCTGATATTTTCTCCAGATTACGGAATTAAAGAATACAAAGGCGCACGAGTTTACGGTGTGGAGGGCTTGCCTTTGCCGATGTACCCGGAATTGAAAATGGCACTTCCTTCTCCCGCTGTCGGCCGCCAATTAGAGCAGTTTAAACCGGATATTATTCACGTTGTCAATCCCGCTATTTTGGGATTGGGCGGTATATATTACGGCAAAAAGTTGAATATTCCGATTTTGGCTTCTTACCACACCCATTTGCCCAAATACTTGCACCACTATGGTTTCGGAGTCCTCGAACCTTTATTGTGGGAATTGCTCAAAGGTGCCCACAACCAAGCAGAATTGAATCTGTGTACTTCTACAGCAATGGTGGAAGAATTGAGAACCCACGGCATTGAGCGAGTAGATTTGTGGCAGCGGGGCGTAGATACTGAAATGTTTGTCCCGGAATTGGCAAGTCGAGAAATGCGATCGCGCCTTTCTGCAAATAACCCAGACAGTCCCCTGCTGCTGTACGTCGGCCGCCTCGGTGCAGAAAAAGAAATCGAACGCATCAAACCAGTCCTCGCAGCGATTCCCGACGCCCGCCTCGCCCTAGTGGGAGACGGCCCGCACCGGCAAACCCTTGAACAATTTTTTGCCGGTACACCCACCAATTTTGTCGGCTACCTCAAGGGGCAAGAACTCGCAAGAGCTTACGCATCGGCCGACGCCTTCATTTTTCCATCCCGCACCGAAACCCTGGGCTTAGTGCTCCTAGAAGCAATGGCTGCGGGGACGCCTGTAGTGGCGGCGCGCAGCGGCGGAATTCCCGATATCGTCACCGACGGTGTTAACGGATATCTATTTGATCCCGCCGACGAAGAAGGAGCACTCGCCGCCACCCAGCGTCTGTTTGCGAATCCCGAAGAACGGGAAACCCTGCGCCACAACGCTCGCCGAGAAGCCGAACGCTGGGGTTGGGCAGCCGCCGCGGCACAACTCCAGCGCTACTATCAATCAGTGGTATTTGCCCAGTCTGTGCCCAGAGCGGCCTAAATGTCAGGATCTGTAGCACCTTTAAACATCACCGCCAGCTTAGCTTGGCTGTTCGATCGTCAGTTGGTAGTGAACAGGGATGTTTTCAAAGACCGATCGAACTTTTTTGCTGCATAAATTACCGTCGCTATCCTGCTGTTGCGTTTACCATTAAACTATGAGTAGCTCTGTAGGAATGCCTTGCGCGCTGCTTTCATAGCGCCCTTTACCTGACCGGATACGGTCGCCGAGTGCGCTAAAACAGTCACACCGCGCGCTGGGGCCGAGCACAGGGCGTCCAATCCACATTGCACTCTCGATCGAACTAAAGCTTGTCACCTAATTTTCAGGCCTTCTGTTTTGCGAACTCAAGTTCAGCTTGAATGGACGAACCCTCATCAGTATCATCGAGGTTGTAAAAAAGATCGATCGAGCATACATCACAAGCACACTGAAGTTGCGTGCGCCACTTTTGAACTCACGATTCATCAAAGCGACAAGCGAGTGCCGATGCGCTTGCAAACAAATTCAAGAGTTTGCACGGCTGCCGAATCTAGCGCCGATCGACCTGCGGTCAGTCTACCCCTCTGAGCAAGCAGTTAATCATGACATTCTCCAATGCTGGTAGCGTTCTGGCTACACTGACTCAAGTCAATTTTATGGGGGCATTGACCTCCCGTGTTAAGAGCCTGCCAGTTCCTGAATTAGTGTGCCTGCTGGACTTTATCACGGCTGAATTTCAGCAATTTATCCGGGCGATGGACCTGATTAACAATGAAGCACTCGAAAGTCTCTTAGAGCAACTTTTAGATGCCTTCACTGTCAAAATTGGTCAAATTTTGCAAGCAGACCGGACAACAATTTTTTTGGTTGACTCCAACAAAAATCAACTGTGGCACAAAACACTCGATCCACTTACGGGCGAGGAGGTAGAAGTACGCTTGCCTATGGATGCAGGCATTTTAGGCTACGTAGCAACAACCGGAAAATCGATTAATGTCGCCGAAGCTCGATCGCACGAGTATTTTAATTCCGAAGTAGACGAACCACCGGGCTATCAAATCGACACTATGCTCTGTATGCCGATTTTTAGCAGCAAGAGCCAACATGAACCCGTAGCAGTGGTCAGACTGTTAAATAAAGCTGGCAATGTCTCCTTTAGCGAGGAAGACGAACAGCAGTTCCAGGCTTTTGCAGATTCGATCGGGATTATTCTCGAAAGCTGTCAGTCTTTCTACGTCGTCGCCCGCAACCAGCGAGGGGTTGCCGCACTGTTGAGAGCCACCACGACTTTGGGTCAAAGTCTTGACTTGGAAACAACTTTGCGCTCTGTCATGGATCAAGCTCGCGACTTGATGCAAGCCGATCGCAGCACGCTATTTTTGTTAAATCGGGAAACCAACGAACTTTGGACAAAAGTCGCCAAGGCTGACGGCAAAACGATGGTAGATCTCCGCATTCCTGCTAATAAGGGAATTGCTGGCTACGTGGCTTCGACCGGTCAACCTCTAAATATTACAGATGCTTACGACGATCCCCGCTTTGACCCCTCTACAGACGGGCAAACGGGATACCGCACTCGGACTGTCTTGTGTATGCCCGTGCATAACGCTAAAGGTGAGCTGATCGGGGTAACTCAGCTAATTAATAAGAACCAAGGTACTTTCACCCCTTCCGACGAAGAGTTTTTGCGAGCGTTTAATTCCCAAGCGGGAATGGCGTTGCAAAATTCTCAACTGTTTCAGAACGTGATGGTGGAAAAGCAGTATCAGAAAGATATGCTGCAAAGTCTTTCTGATGCAGTGATTTCCACCGATTTGAAGGGGCGAGTTGTGACTATCAACGAAGCAGCCCTAGAATTGTTGGGCTGTCCGGTAAATCAAGCTAAAAGCAAACACAATCCCCAGATTTGGGAAGATAAACTGGTGAATCGCTATGTTTGGGAAGTTGTGCCGATCGAAAATTTGCAATTTCGACTAGAAGACAGTCTCAAAATTGCTGCCCGACATTACGTTCCCGAACAAAGTTTAACTGTGGGACTGTTGGTAGAAAAAACGCTAAATTCCCAACAAAAAGAAGGAGAAGAAGAAGAAGAAGAAGAAGAAGAAAGTTATATTTTGGCAGTGCCCGATCGCGCTGATCCTAATTTATATTACGCTTGGGGCGAAAACCGCGCGTGGACTGAGGAAGTAGCGCTGGCAGAATTAGCTAATGCCCAATCTCTATTTGCGCTGCGAAATTCTGCCCTGTATCACCCTTATTGTCCGCTGCCCATCCCCGCCTCTCGAATTAAAGTAATTGAACGTAGTTTGAATTTGACTGTCAACCCGCTAATCAATCCAGAAGGCGGCGTGCGCGGCGGTTTAGTGGTACTCGAAGACATCAGCCACGAAAAGCGGATGAAAAATACGATGTACCGCTACCTGACTCCTGGAGTCGTAGATAAAGTGATGGCCTTGGGTGAAGGCGCCCTGATGGTGGGCGAACGCAAAGAAGTGACTATTTTATTTTCTGACATTCGCGGCTACACCACGTTGACTGAAAATTTGGGAGCGTCGGATGTGGTATCCCTGCTGAACGAATATTTTGAGACGATGGTGGAGGCCGTTTTCCACTACGAAGGCACTTTAGACAAGTTTATCGGTGATGCTTTAATGGCCGTGTTCGGCGCGCCCCTGCCGCTGAATCCTCCGGAAAGTCACGGTTGGATGGCGGTTCAGTCGGCTTTAGATATGCGCCGGCGTTTGAAAGAGTTTAATGATTCTCGCCCCGGCGAAGATCCGTTTCGCTTCGGAATTGGAATTAGTTCCGGAGAGGTGGTTTCGGGAAATATTGGTTCTCAAAAGCGAATGGATTACACGGTAATCGGGGATGCGGTGAATTTGAGTTCGCGATTGGAACAGCTTACAAAGGAGTACGGATGCGATATAATTTTGAGCGAATTTACATACAGTTTGTGTCGCGAAGGAATTTGGGTGCGAGAGTTAGACAAGGTGCGGGTTAAGGGCAAAAATCAGCCAGTGGGTATTTACGAGTTGCTGCAAAATAGTTCTGAACCCATTGATGGGGAAACCCTTCGGTTTTTGGAACTTTACAGTAACGGTAGGGATGCTTATATTGCTAGAAATTTTCAGAAAGCTATTAGTTATTTTGAAGCGGCTTTAGCAATGCGACCCAGCGATCGACCTGTGGAAGTTCACCTCGATCGATCCCTGAGATATTTGGAAGTACCCCCGCCGGACGATTGGGACGGTGTGCATACGATGACAACCAAGTAGTAGATTATATTACATCCGAGTGCTCAAAAGTAAAAAGATTTGATAAAGTTGTGAGATATTCCTTATGACAGAGTTAACAAGTGTAAAAATGTGAAATCATAAATCGGATGCCATATTAAAGTTTAGAATTTATTTCCAGGCTAACAATTAAATGAGTTATTTATCTGTTCCGAATGCCACAAAAGCCGATCGCATTCTGGTGGTAGACGACGCACCAGATAATGTTTTGTTGGTTCAAACAATCCTAGAAGAAGAAGGTTACGAGATTAGCACGGCAGAGAACGGCTTTTCTGCCTTGAGTCAAATTGACAAGTCAGCCCCGGATTTGGTACTGCTAGACGTGATGATGCCGGGAATGGATGGTTACGAAGTCACTAAACGAATCCGAGACAATAAGGAATTGCCCTTTATGCCGATTTTGCTGATCACTGCTCACGACAGTGCGAGCGTAGTGCAGGGATTGGACATGGGAGCAGACGATTTCATCCGCAAACCAGTGGAAATGGATGAACTGCTGGCGAGGGTTCGATCGCTCCTGCGGCTAAAACACAGCGTAGACGAGCGCAATTCGATCGCCCTCCAGCGCGAAGATTTTGTCTCTCGACTCGCTCACGACTTGCGGACGCCCCTCGTAGCAGCCGATCGAATGATAACTTTAATGCAGCAGGGAGCTTTGGGAGAAATTTCGCCTCAGATGGGCGAGGCTTTGGGGACGATGGTTCGCAGCAACAAAAACCTGATCGCGCTCGTAAATATGCTGCTGGAAGTCTACCGCTACGAAGCAGGCGCCAAATCCCTAAGTTTCGCTGCGGTGGATTTGCGCCAGCTTATTACTGAGGTAGCTGAAGAACTAGCTCCCCTAGCCGATGCTAAAGGTTTGTCGGTAAATTTAGACTTGACAGAAAGTGCAGAAAGTGCACCGATTGCGAAGTATCCGGGCGATCGTCTGGAGCTGCACCGCTTGCTGACAAATTTAATCGGAAATGCGATTAAATTCACCGACAACGGCTCAATAGATGTCAGCTTAAAAGCTGCCAATTCACCTGCTTATACGAGCTTCGGAAACCAACCGCTGGCATGGGTAATCATAGAAATCCAAGACACCGGTGCAGGCATTTCTCCCACCGAAAAAGCAAAGTTATTTGAAAGGTTTGGCCCGGGAACTCACAGGAGATCCGGTACAGGTTTGGGACTACACCTCTGCCGCCAAATAGTCGAAGCTCACCGCGGCACGATCGAGGTAAAATCTGAGTTGGGCCAAGGCAGTTTGTTTAGTATTCGCTTGCCTTGTTAGAGCGCTATAAATAACTCTAACTTTCGGGTGCTAAATGCCCACATTAGTACAGAAAAACTGTAATTGTAGGTTGCAAAGTGCGTACCTAATCGAATGAGGGTTAATTTACCGGATGTCATATAATATCGTTTCCGGCTGCATCGTCAGGTGATAAATTAGAGGGCAATTCATGAAGGATTTTTACAAGTCGCAACCTATCTCGGCGCAATTTTCAGTTGTTCGATTCACAGTCAACAGTCAACAGTCAACAGTCAACATCATGTCTGAGTGCAACGGGAATTGATATAATTACTTGGCAACCGAATTTATGGCAATATGTCTAACTGTCCAGTGTGCGGTGCTGAATACATAGAAGAAAAAGCAGAGTGGTGCTCGATTTGCGGCTGGGATTTGACTCCCTACCCGCAGCGTGCTAAGCCTTCCAAAACTTATTTAAAAAAAGAACAAGTTAGATTGCAGTGGGCAAAACAAATGTGGGAATTGGCCCGCAATCAACAAAATTGGTTAGCTAAATTTGATGAGTTGCAGGGGGAAGTGCAGCAAGGTGCGATCGCCCGCACATACATTCAATCTCAGTTAGAATGGGTTCTGTACCGCCTCGAACAACTAAACCCCGAATTGATTGTCAGCACTCTACTGCGACTAGAAGACAAAATCGGCGCCATACCTGACCAAACTCCGGCTATCTCCGAAGTAGGGATGGACTACCGCCAACTGACAAAGCTATTAGAAACCGGAAAATGGCGCAAAGCTGATGAACACACTTGGGAAATCTTGCTGAAAATCGCTGTCAGGGAAGACGAAGGCTGGCTGAGTGCAGCCGATATTGACAGTTTTCCTCCTACAGACCTTCGCACGATCGACCAACTTTGGCAACAATACAGCAGCGGGCGGTTCGGGTTGAGCGTGCAGCAGCTGATTTGGGCAAGTACCGAGGCAAATTATACTGAATTTTGCGATCGAGTCGGCTGGAGAGTCAAGGAAAATTGGAAATATTACAGCGAGCTCTCCTTCAACGAAGATGCTCCCCCCGGACATCTCCCCGTCACCGCATGGAGACAGCGCGCCTGTTACGGTGCGGGTAAACTCACCGCAGCCGAAAACTTTGCCCGCATCGCTGCGAAATTGGCAACTGGCGATCGCTAATCATCCAAAATAAAAAGTTCAAAATCGACATTAACTGCTATAATCAAAACGGTTTAGCAACTGGGGCTGTGGCTCAGATGGATAGAGCAAGCGCCTCCTGAAGAATCGGGCACCCTGCGAGGAAACTCTAGGAGTGAATGTGGTCAAATTTGGTGAAACCTAAAGAGTTCGTGGGTTCCTATGACTCTAAGGCAATACCAAGCCAAGCCTGAGTTCAGGGCGATTATGCGATCGCCTATATTGAAATCAGGAAGGTTTAGAGACTAGACGGTCACCACCTAAAAGCTGCAAGCATATGGTGAAGGTATAGTCCAGAGAGTGGGGAAACTCACACAAATCTGAAGCGCTAGGTCGCCGGTTCGAACCCGGCCAGTCCCGTTAAAAATCAAGAAAAATTAAAAGCATGAGGGGTAAGCCTAAGTTTTAACCCTCTGTTTTGCATATCCGCTAAGGAATTGGCTCGCAGATTTTATAGCAACCGCCCAGGCGGTTGCTATAAAATCTGAAATCTAAAATCTCAAATCCCCCGTTTAAGCCCCACCACAAGCGTAGAGTCAATCTAAAATCTAAAATCTAAAATCTAAAATCTATGATCCCCTGACCCTTTTTTAAATTTTAATTTTTAATTCCTGTTAGTGGGCTGTACGTGCGGTATTTTTTGCTATGGTTCCTTTGTGAGTTACATAAAATTTTTATAGGTTTAGATGTGGTTAAGAATCAATTCAAACACGCGGCGTTACCAGCCTTTGAATACTTCACGCAGTTTTTGGTTCCTAGTAGGGCTTTTGATGGCGTGTTGGTTTGGGTATCAGCAGCTTAAGAGCGAATTTCAGAGACCCCAAGCTTTGTTAGTTCTAGGTGGGGCTACGGAGCGAGAGGTGTTTGCCGCCAAATTTGCTCTGGATCATCCTGAATTGCCGATTTGGGTGTCGTCTGGGAGCAATCCCGAGTTCGCTGAATGGGTGTTTTCAGAAGCGGGAATTGAGTCCGATCGCCTGCACTTAGACTACAGAGCAGTGGATACGGTAACAAATTTTACTACGCTCGTAGATGAATTGAAAGCTCAAGGGATTGAGAGCGTGTATCTGATCACTTCTGACGATCATATGCGGCGAGCTCAGATTATCGGCGAAATCGTACTCGGTAGTCGAGGCATTAGTTTTAAGCCTGTGGCAGTTCCGTCTGGGCGAACCCCCGAACCGATGCAAAAAGCTGTTCGCGACGGCGCTAGGGCTATTCTTTGGCTGACAACCGGTTATACAGGTGCTAACTTCAGCCAAGCCAGAATGGAATAAACAAAGGAAAGCATTGAGCAAGTTTTAAATTTTTTCCCATTCCCTCTGGTTTTAAAACTTGTTTTCTATAAGTATTTAAGGAACCGGGAAGATGCTGATGATAAATGCTTCAGTTGACAGTTGACAGTTGACAGTTGACAGTTGACAGTTGACCGCACGCGGGGCGACATCTACCTGGAAGGAAGAGGATTGGAGTAATGAATAGTCTTCTTTTAATTTCTCCCACTTATGGTTGCGGCTTTAAACCAATTCTTTCTGGTAAGAGAAGAGAACGAGTAGTTTAAACCCACATTCCGCACCCCCAACTGGCACATACGCGGATTGAGGGGGTAAAAGTGAATCATCCGAGACAAAGCGTGAGT